>NZ_JACJFF010000127.1:0-14341 GCF_014164465.1 Vibrio sp. SG41-7
GCAGAGCAGGCAAGTAAAAATGCCAAACATCGTGGTGCAATTTTTCGATTCGATAGAAACAAAAAAAGCCGAGCTAATGCTCGGCTTTTTGTATTAAGAATCTAGTATAGATTACTCAGCAGCTTCTTCAGCAGCCGGGCGGTCTACAAGCTCAATGTAAGCCATTGGAGCTTTATCACCAGTACGGAAACCACATTTAAGAATGCGAGTGTAACCACCTTGGCGAGCCGCGAAACGCGGGCCTAGTTCATTAAATAGTTTTGCCACAACTTCGTTATCACGAGTGCGAGCAAATGCAAGACGACGGTTAGCAACACTGTCTGTCTTAGCTAGGGTAATCAATGGCTCAATTACGCGACGTAGTTCTTTTGCTTTAGGCACGGTAGTTTTAATAACTTCGTGACGAACAAGAGAGCTAGCCATGTTGCTGAACATCGCTTTGCGATGACTGCTGTTGCGGTTGAGTTGACGACCACTTTTACGATGGCGCATGACCTAATCCTTCTAACTTTTCGATTAATCTTCAGCGATTGACGCTGGTGGCCAGTTTTCTAGGCGCATGCCTAGAGAAAGACCACGTGAAGCAAGCACATCTTTAATCTCTGTAAGAGATTTCTTACCAAGGTTTGGCGTTTTAAGTAGCTCAACCTCAGTGCGCTGTACAAGATCACCGATGTAGTGAATCGCTTCTGCTTTCAAACAGTTAGCAGAGCGAACTGTTAGTTCAAGATCGTCTACAGGACGTAGTAGGATAGGATCGAATTCTGGCTTCTCTTCCTTCTCCTCAGGTACACGTACATCACGAAGATCTACGAACGCATCCAGTTGTTCAGCTAAAATAGTAGCTGCACGACGGATTGCTTCCTCAGGTTCTAGAGTACCGTTCGTTTCCATATCGATAACAAGCTTGTCTAAATCAGTACGTTGTTCTACACGTGCCGCTTCTACAGCATAGGCGATTTTATCAACCGGGCTGTAAGTAGCGTCAACTAATAGACGACCGATAGGACGCTCATCTTCTTCAGTATGGATACGAGCTGAAGCTGGAACGTAACCACGACCACGTTCTACTTTGATACGCATAGCGATCTCAGCATTGTCATCCGTTAGGTGACAAATTACGTGCTCAGGGTTAGCGATCTCTACATCACCATCGTGGGTGATGTCACCTGCAACAACAGGGCCTGAGCCTGATTTGTTCAGTGTAATAAACACTTCATCTTTGCCTTCAGCAACGCGTACAGCTAAACCTTTAAGGTTTAGAAGGATTTCCAGGATATCTTCCTGAACGCCTTCTTTAGTGCTGTATTCGTGTAGCACACCTTCAATTTCAACTTCTGTTACGGCACAACCCGGCATAGAAGATAGAAGAATGCGGCGAAGAGCATTACCTAGAGTGTGGCCGAAACCGCGCTCTAATGGCTCAAGAGTTACTTTCGCGTGTGTCGTATTGATCTGTTCAATGTCAACAAGACGCGGCTTAAGAAATTCTGTTACAGAACCCTGCATTGTGTCCTCTCTTTTTTTAACCTTACTTAGAGTAAAGTTCGACGATCAAGTGTTCATTGATGTCAGCTGATAGGTCAGAACGCTCAGGCATACGCTTGAATGTACCTTCCATTTTGCTAGCATCTACTTCAATCCAAGTTGGCTTTTCACGTTGTTCAGCAACTTCTAGAGCCGCTTTAATACGAGATTGCTGTTTAGCTTTCTCGCGGATAGAAACAACGTCGTTAGCCGCTACTTTGAAAGAAGGAACGTTTACAACTTTACCGTTAACTAGAACAGACTTGTGGCTAACTAGTTGACGAGATTCAGCACGAGTAGCGCCAAAGCCCATACGGTAAACTACGTTATCAAGACGACCTTCAAGAAGCTGAAGCAGGTTTGCACCTGTGTTGCCTTTAAGACGTGCAGCTTCTTTGTAGTAGTTGCGGAATTGTTTTTCTAGAACGCCGTAGATACGACGAACTTTTTGCTTCTCACGAAGCTGAACGCCATACTCAGATAGACGACCGCGACGAGCGCCGTGTACACCTGGTGCGTTATCAATTTTACACTTGGTATCGATCGCACGGACACCAGACTTAAGGAATAAGTCAGTACCTTCGCGACGGCTAAGCTTCAGCTTAGGACCCAAATATCTTGCCATGATCTTTCTCCAATATTCCTAGAAACGAAACTTAAACGCGACGTTTCTTAGGTGGACGACAACCGTTATGAGGGATTGGTGTCGCATCAACAATGTTAGTGATACGGAAACCAGCAGCGTTCAGTGCACGAACAGTAGATTCGCGACCTGGACCTGGACCCTTAACCATAACTTCCAAGTTCTTTAGGCCATATTCTTTAGCCATTTCACCACAACGCTCAGCTGCAACTTGTGCTGCGAACGGAGTAGATTTACGAGAACCACGGAAACCTGAACCACCTGCTGTAGCCCATGCAAGAGCGTTGCCTTGGCGGTCAGTGATAGTTACGATTGTGTTGTTGAAAGAAGCATGAATGTGCGCTACGCCATCAGCTACTTGCTTGCGTACGCGCTTACGCGCGCGAGTTGGTTGTTTTGCCATTGTACTCTACCTTATCCGACTATTTCTTGATCGGCTTGCGCGGACCCTTACGGGTGCGAGCGTTGGTTTTAGTACGCTGTCCACGTAGTGGTAGACTGCGACGATGACGAAGACCGCGGTAACAGCCAAGGTCCATAAGACGCTTGATGTTCATCGATACTTCACGACGTAGATCACCTTCTACAGTGTATTTAGCTACACCATCACGCAGTTGATCGATCTGCTCTTCAGTTAGTTCACTGATCTTAGCATCTTCAGCAATACCCACTTCAGCTAGAATAGCTTGAGAGCGAGTTTTACCAATACCGTAGATTGCAGTAAGTGCAATTACAGAATGCTTATGATCAGGAATGTTAATGCCGGCTATACGGGCCATTATTCACTCCTAAGGGGGTTCATAAAAGAATTATCCGCAGCAAAGCCCGTTATGGATACGCTGCGGCATACTACTTCTTTTGCACGCAAAAGGTAGGCCGAGGAATATACTCGACTCTACCTAGTATTTCAAGTAAAAATTTCTGCTGATTAGCCTTGGCGTTGCTTATGCTTTGGCTCACTGCAAATCACGCGAACGACACCGTTACGCTTGATAACTTTACAGTTACGGCAGATTTTTTTAACGGAAGCACGAACTTTCATTGCTAAACTCCGTAAATGGAATCGAAATAATTACTACCGAATTAACGGCCGTAACCTTTCAGATTCGCTTTCTTTAACACAGAATCATACTGTTGTGACATCAGATGAGTCTGTACCTGTGCCATGAAATCCATGATAACAACCACTACGATTAGTAGGGAAGTGCCGCCAAAGTAGAAACGAACGTTCCACGCGACCATCATGAACTCAGGAATCAGACATATAAAAGTAATGTATAGAGCGCCCGCAAGGGTCAGTCTAGTCATCACTTTATCGATATATTTCGCTGTCTGCTCACCTGGGCGGATACCGGGTACGAATGCACCAGACTTCTTCAAGTTATCAGCTGTTTCACGTGGGTTAAACACCAACGCTGTATAGAAGAAACAGAAGAAGATTATAGCTGCTGCATAAAGCATTACATACAACGGTTGACCTGGGCTAAGAGCTAATGACACGTCAGTTAACCAACCGAACGCGCTGCTTTCACCATTTTGACCAAACCACTGCGCTAATGTTCCTGGGAACAAAATAATACTTGATGCAAAAATCGCTGGTATAACACCTGCCATATTAATCTTAAGTGGCAAATGAGAACTTTGTGCTGCAAACACTTTACGACCTTGTTGACGCTTCGCATAGTTAACGACGATACGACGTTGACCACGCTCCATGAAAACCACGAAGTAAATTACAGCAAAAGACAATACCGCGATAAACAACAGAAGAAGCACATGCAATTCACCTTGACGCGCTTGCTCGATTGTTTGACCGATTGCAGAAGGCAATCCAGCAACAATACCTGCAAAAATCAGAATGGAAATACCATTACCGATTCCTCGCTCAGTGATTTGTTCACCTAACCACATCAAAAACATGGTACCAGTTACTAAACTCACGGTAGCAATAAGCGTAAACATGGTTTGGTTGATAACAACCAGATTGTCGACCATGTTTGGTAAGCCTGTTGCGATACCAATAGCTTGGAATGTTGCAAGTACAAGCGTGCCGTAGCGTGTATATTGGCTTATCTTACGACGGCCTGCTTCACCCTCTTTCTTGAGTTCCGCTAACGCTGGATGAACTACAGTTAGCAATTGGACTACGATCGATGCCGAAATGTACGGCATGATACCCAATGCTAATATAGATGCACGCTCAAGAGCACCACCGGAGAACATGTTAAACATTTCTACGATGGTACCTTTTTGCTGATCGAACAAATCGGCAAGTACAGCTGCGTCAATACCAGGGATCGGCACAAAAGAGCCGGCTCGGAATACTAAAAGTGCACCAATTACGAATAATAAGCGCGACTTTAGTTCACTTAAGCCGCTTTGAGCACTACGAAAATCTTTTCCTGGTTTCTTAGCCATCTGTACCTCGTTCCTCGAGATTATTCCTCGATTTTACCGCCTGCAGCTTCGATTGCAGCTTTAGCGCCTTTAGTCACGCGTAGACCTTTAACAGTCACAGCTTTACTTAGGTCACCAGAAAGAACGATCTTAACAAACTCGATGTTCTTAGTGATAACGTTAGCAGCTTTAAGGCTGTTAAGATCAACTACGTCACCTGTTACTTTCGCTAGCTCAGCTAGACGAACTTCAGCAGACACTAGGCTCTTACGAGAAGTGAAACCGAATTTAGGTAGACGTTGTTTTAGAGGCATTTGACCGCCTTCAAAACCTGGACGAACAGAGCCGCCAGAACGTGACTTTTGACCTTTGTGACCGCGGCCACCTGTTTTACCAAGGCCAGAACCGATACCACGACCTACACGCTTCTTAGAAGGTTTAGAGCCAGCAGCCGGTGATAGAGTATTCAAACGCATTCTGATTACTCCTCAATCTTAACCATGTAGTAAACCTTGTTGATCATACCGCGTACGCACGGTGTATCTTCAAGTTCTACTGTATGGTTGATGCGACGAAGACCTAGACCTTTAAGACACGCTTTGTGCTTAGGTAGGCGACCAATTGAGCTTTTAGTTTGAGTTACTTTAATAGTTGCCATCGTGTTCTTACTCCGAAATAGATTCAACAGTTAGACCACGTTTAGCAGCAACCATTTCTGGTGACTTAACGTCTACTAGAGCACCAATCGTTGCGCGAACAACGTTGATTGGGTTCGTTGAACCGTATGCTTTAGAAAGTACGTTATGTACGCCTGCAACTTCAAGTACGGCACGCATTGCACCACCGGCAATAACACCTGTACCTTCAGCAGCTGGCTGCATGTAAACTTTAGAGCCCGAATGACGACCTTTCACCGGGTGGTGAAGAGTGCCTTCGTTAAGCGCAACAGTAACCATGTTACGACGCGCTTTTTCCATTGCTTTTTGAATCGCAGCAGGTACTTCACGAGCTTTGCCGTAACCGAAACCTACACGACCATTACCGTCACCAACTACTGTTAGTGCAGTGAAGCTCATGATTCGACCACCTTTAACCGTCTTAGATACACGGTTAACAGCGATCAGCTTTTCTTGCAAATCATTAGCTTGTTGTTGTTCTTTAGCCATCTTCCAACCCTACCTTAGAATTTCAGACCAGCTTCGCGAGCAGAATCTGCTAGCGCCGCTACTCGACCGTGGTATTGGAAACCAGAACGATCAAATGCAACTGTAGCTACGCCTTTTTCAAGAGCGCGCTCAGCAACAGCTTTACCAACTGCTTTAGCTGCATCAACGTTACTAGTGTTCTTAACTTGCTCACGGATCGCTTTTTCTACAGTAGAAGCAGCTGCGATAACCTCAGAGCCGTTTGCCGAGATAACTTGAGCGTAAACATGGCGAGGAGTACGGTGTACTACCAAGCGAGTTGCGCCAAGTTCTGCAATCTTACGACGTGCACGTGTAGCACGACGGATGCGAGATGCTTTCTTATCCATAGTGATACCTTACTTCTTCTTAGCTTCTTTAGTACGCACATTTTCATCTGCGTAACGAACACCTTTACCTTTATAAGGTTCAGGAGCACGGTAAGAACGAATGTCAGCCGCAACTTGACCTACTACTTGCTTATCGCAACCAGTAATAATGATCTCAGTTTGGCTAGGGCACTCAGCTTTAATACCTTCAGGTAGAGCGTGCTCTACTGGGTGAGAAAAGCCTAGTGTTAGACCTACAGAGTTGCCTTTGATAGCAGCACGGTAACCAACACCTTTAAGAGTTAACTTCTTAACGAAGCCCTGAGTAACACCCACAACCATGTTATTAACTAGAGCGCGAGCTGTACCAGCCTGTGCCCATGCGTTAGTAACACCTTCTTTCGGACCGAAAGTTAGGTTGTTTTCTTCCTGTGCAATAACTACGGCGCTGTTAAGAACGCGAGTAAGCTCACCTTTGCTACCTTTTACAGTAACTTCTTGGCCGTTTAGTTTCACCTCTACGCCAGCTGGAATAGCGACAGGTGCTTTAGCAACACGAGACATAATCTACTCCTTAAGCTACGTAACAGATGATTTCACCGCCAAGACCTGCTTTGCGAGCAGCACGGTCAGACATCAGACCCTTGGAAGTAGAAACAACTGCAATACCAAGACCACCCATCACTGTAGGTAAAGAGTCTTTATTTTTATAAACTCTTAGACCAGGACGTGATACACGCTTGATTTGCTCGATTACAGGTTTAGCTTGGAAGTACTTAAGAGTAACTTCTAGCTCAGGTTTTACTTCGCTGTCAACAGCGAAGTCTACGATGTAACCTTCAGCTTTAAGTAATGCAGCAATTGCAACTTTAAGCTTTGAAGAAGGCATTTTTACAGCAACTTTATTTGCTGCCTGACCGTTACGAACTCGGGTCAGCATATCCGAAATCGGATCTTGCATGCTCATAAGATTTACTCCAAATGATTAAGTGGCAATTACCAGCTAGCCTTACGAAGACCCGGAATCTCGCCTTTCATGCAAGCTTCACGAACCTTAATGCGGCTTAGACCGAATTTACGTAGGTAACCGTGTGGACGACCAGTTTGGTTGCAACGGTTGCGCTGACGTGATGCACTTGAATCACGTGGAAGAGATTGCAGTTTAAGAACCGCATTCCAACGATCTTCTTCAGATGCGTTTACATCGCTAATGATAACTTTTAGCGCAGAACGCTTTTCAGCGAACTTAACTACTAGTTTTGCACGTTTAGCTTCACGTGCTTTCATTGATTGTTTAGCCATAACAGTAACCCTACCCTTACTTACGGAATGGGAAGTTAAAGGCAGCCAGCAGAGCTCGGCCTTCCTCATCGGATCCCGCAGATGTCGTGATAGTAATATCAAGACCGCGGACACGATCGACTTTATCGTAGTCGATTTCCGGAAAGATGATTTGCTCGCGAACGCCCATGCTGTAGTTACCGCGTCCGTCAAAAGACTTAGCGCTAACACCACGGAAATCACGTACACGTGGAAGTGCGATAGAGATTAAACGCTCTAAAAATTCCCACATGCGCTCACCACGCAAGGTTACTTTACAACCAATTGGGTAGCCTTCACGAATTTTGAAACCAGCTACAGATTTACGCGCTTTCGTGATAAGTGGCTTTTGACCAGAGATCGTTGCCATATCAGATGCTGCGTTTTCTAGCAGTTTCTTATCGTTGATTGCTTCACCAACGCCCATGTTTAGGGTGATTTTCTCAATCCTAGGGACTTGCATGACGCTTGTGTAGCTGAACTCTTTGGTAAGCTCAGCGACTACAGACGACTTGTAGTAATCATGCAGTTTCGCCATAGTAGAACTCCAAATTACTTCTAATTAGTTAGAAACAGTTTCGCCGTTAGATTTGAAGAAACGAACTTTCTTGCCATCTTCGATACGGAAACCGATACGGTCTGCTTTACCAGTAGCCGCGTTAAAGACTGCAACGTTAGAAGCATCAATAGCTGCTTCTTGTTCAACGATGCCACCTTGTTGACCTAGAGCCGGAACCGGCTTTTGGTGTTTTTTAACAAGATTGATGCCTTCAACAACAACTTTACCAGTTGTCAGAACCTTAGTTACTTTACCTTTCTTGCCTTTATCTTTACCAGCAAGAATGATTACTTCGTCGTTACGACGGATTTTAGCTGCCATGTTGCCGCTCCTTACAGAACTTCAGGTGCAAGTGATACAATCTTCATGAATTTCGCGTTACGAAGTTCACGAGTCACAGGACCAAAGATACGTGTGCCGACTGGTTGCTCAGTAGTGTCATTTAACAATACACAAGCATTACTGTCGAAGCGAATGACAGAACCGTCTGGGCGACGAACGCCTTTACGGGTGCGCACTACTACCGCCTTCAGAACATCACCTTTCTTTACTTTACCGCGAGGAATCGCTTCCTTCACTGTAACCTTGATGACGTCACCGATATGTGCATAACGGCGGTGAGAGCCACCCAGAACCTTAATACACATTACCTTGCGCGCGCCAGAGTTATCTGCTGCGTCAAGTGTACTTTGCATCTGGATCATTGTTAGTGCTCCGCTAAATATTAAAACTAGACCCTCTCGGGTCGGGCTGCCTCTTTAAAAGGGACGCGAATTGTACCACCCTTTTTTTAAATTGGGTAGACAAAAAACAAGCGGCTCCAAAAAATAATTTGGAGCCGCTTATAAGTTATAGAATTACAAAGATTAAATCTTCGCTTTTTCTAGAACTTTAACCAATGTCCAAGACTTAGTCTTAGACAGAGGACGACACTCAGCGATTTCAACTTTGTCGCCTAGGCCACAAGTGTTGTCTTCGTCGTGTGCGTGTACTTTAGTCGTGCGTTTGATGAACTTACCGTAAATTGGGTGTTTTACAGTACGCTCAATAGCAACAACGATAGACTTGTCCATCTTGTCACTTACTACACGGCCTTGCTGGATGCGGTTAGTTTCGCTCATTATGCGCCTGCCTTTTCAGTCAAAACAGTTTTCACACGTGCGATGTCACGGCGTACAGCTTTTAGAGTATGAGTTTGCTGAAGTTGACCAGTTGCAGCTTGCATGCGCAAGTTGAACTGTTCACGTAGCAAATTCAATAGCTCAGCGTTAAGCTCTTCAACGTTCTTTTCGCGTAGATCTTGTGCTTTCATCACATCACCTGCTTAGTTACAAAAGTAGTTTTAACAGGCAGTTTACGCGCCGCTAGGCGGAACGCTTCACGTGCCAACTCTTCAGGTACGCCATTCATCTCGTACATAACTTTGCCTGGTTGGATTTGAGCAACCCAGTACGCAACTGAACCTTTACCTTTACCTTGACGAACTTCAAGAGGCTTTTCAGTAATTGGTTTGTCTGGGAAAACACGGATCCAGATTTGACCTTGACGCTTAATGTGACGTGTCATAGCACGACGTGCCGCTTCGATTTGACGTGCAGTCAGACGACCACGGCCAACAGCTTTAAGACCGAATTCGCCGAAGCTTACTTCAGTACCTTTAGCTAGACCACGGTTACGACCAGTCATAACCTTGCGGAACTTAGTACGTTTTGGTTGTAGCATCGTTCGACTCCTTACTTACGGCCTTTACGCTGCTTCTTAGGCTTATCGCCTTTTGGCTCTACTGCGTTAGCAGCTGGCATACCGCCTAGAATCTCACCTTTGAAGATCCAAACTTTAATGCCGATCACACCGTATTGAGTGTGAGCCGAAGAAGTTGCGTAATCAATGTCTGCACGTAGAGTGTGTAGAGGCACACGGCCTTCACGGTACCACTCTGAACGTGCGATTTCAGCACCGCCAAGACGGCCGCCTACTTGTACTTTGATGCCTTTAGCGCCTAGACGCATAGCATTTTGTACCGCACGCTTCATTGCACGACGGAACATAACACGACGCTCTAGTTGAGACGCGATGCTATCAGCTACAAGCTGACCATCTAGCTCAGGCTTACGTACTTCAGCGATGTTAATTTGCGCTGGTACACCTGCGATTTTAGCTACAGCTGCGCGTAGCTTCTCTACGTCTTCACCTTTCTTACCGATAACAACGCCAGGACGAGCTGTGTGAATAGTCACACGGATGCTCTTCGCTGGACGCTCGATAACGATACGAGATAATGATGCTTTTTGTAGTTCCTTGGTAAGGAACTGACGTACCTTGAAGTCGCCGTCTAGGTTGTCAGCGAATTCGTTGGTATTAGCAAACCATGTAGCATTCCAAGGCTTGACGATGCCAAGACGAATACCATTAGGATGTACTTTCTGACCCATTGCTTACTCTCCTAGTCTTTAGCGATCTGCTACAACAATAGTGATGTGGCTTGAACGCTTCAAGATACGATCCGCACGGCCTTTAGCACGAGGCATAATACGCTTCATGATAGGGCCCTCATCTACGAAGATTTTAGCGACATTTAGATCGTCGATATCTGCACCTTCGTTATGTTCCGCGTTAGCGATAGCTGACTCAAGAACTTTCTTAACTAAAACAGCAGCTTTTTTGTTGCTGAAAGTTAGAATTTCTAGAGCCTGGTCTACCGACTTACCGCGAATTTGGTCTGCAACTAAGCGAGCTTTCTGTGGAGAAATACGAGCAAAGTTATGTTTAGCTAAAGCTTCCATCATCTACTCCTTATTTCTTCTTAGCTTTCTTATCTGCAGCATGACCGCGATAAGTACGAGTTGGTGCAAATTCGCCTAGTTTGTGACCGATCATTTCTTCGGTAACGAAAACAGGGACGTGCTGACGACCATTATGGACAGCGATGGTCAAACCAATCATTGTTGGGATGATCATTGAGCGACGGGACCAAGTCTTAATAGGCTTTTTGTCTCCGCTTTCCACCGCTTTCTCTACCTTCTTCAGCAAGTGTAGGTCAATAAAAGGACCTTTCTTGAGAGAACGTGGCATGGCGATTCCTCTTTATAAATTATTTAGTGCGACGACGTACGATGTACTTGTCAGTGCGCTTATTCTTACGAGTCTTGAAGCCCTTAGTAGGAACGCCCCAAGGAGATACTGGGTGACGACCACCAGATGTGCGGCCTTCACCACCACCATGTGGGTGATCCACCGGGTTCATTACTACACCACGTACGGTTGGACGTACGCCGCGCCAGCGTGAAGCACCAGCTTTACCAAGTTCACGTAGCATATGCTCAGAGTTACCAACTTCACCGATCGTTGCACGACCTTCAGAAAGTACTTTGCGCATTTCACCAGAACGTAGACGGATCGTTACGTATGCACCATCGCGAGCGATGATTTGAGCATAAGCACCAGCCGAACGAGCTAGTTGTGCACCTTTACCAGGCTTAAGTTCAACACAGTGTACAGTAGAACCTACTGGGATGTTGCGCATCGGCAGAGTGTTACCTGCTTTGATTGCAGCATCTACGCCAGATTGAATCTGGTCGCCTGCGTTAACACCTTTAGGTGCAATGATGTAACGACGCTCACCGTCTGCGTACAGAACTAGAGCGATGTTAGCACTACGGTTTGGATCGTATTCTAGACGCTCAACTTTCGCTGGGATGCCATCTTTAGTACGTTTGAAGTCAATCAGACGGTAATGGTGTTTATGACCACCACCGATGTGACGTACTGTAATACGACCGTTGTTGTTACGACCACCGTTCTTAGAGTTTTTCTCTAAAAGTGGTGCGTATGGCTTACCCTTGTGCAGGTCAGCGTTAACAACTTTAACGACGTGACGACGACCAGGGGAAGTCGGCTTACATTTAACAATAGCCATTTTTACTACTCCTGTTATTCCGCGCCGCCAACGAAGTCAAGATCTTGACCTTCTTTCAAAGTAACGTAGGCTTTCTTAACGTCTGAACGACGGCCTTCACGCATACCTTGACGTTTGGTCTTACCCTTTAATACAAGAGTATTTACAGACTTAACTTCAACTTCAAATAGCTTTTCTACAGCTGCTTTGATCTCTTTCTTAGTTGCATCTTTAGCTACTTTGAAAACGATAGTGTTCGCTTTCTCAGCTGCCATAGTTGCTTTTTCAGAGATGTGCGGAGCACGTAGAACTTTTAAGATACGCTCTTCAGTGATCATGCTAGCATCTCCTCAACTTGCTTAACTGCGTCAGCAGTCATCAGAACCTTGTCGAAAGCGATTAGTGATACTGGATCAACACCAGCAACATCACGTGCATCTACTTTGTATAGGTTACGAGCAGCTAAGAATAGATTTTCATCTACTTCGCCAGTCACAATCAGAACGTCGTTTAGCTCAAGCTCTTTAAGCTTAGCTACAAGTTCTTTTGTTTTTGGTGCTTCTACAGAGAAGTTATCAACAACGATTAGACGCTCTTGACGAATCAACTCAGACAGAATGCTCTTCATAGCACCGCGGTACATTTTTTTGTTTACTTTTTGGCTGTGATCTTGTGGTTTCGCAGCAAAAGTAACACCACCTGTACGCCAGATTGGGCTACGAATTGTACCAGCACGTGCACGGCCAGTACCTTTTTGGCGCCATGGCTTAGCACCGCCGCCTGATACTTCAGAACGAGTCTTTTGAGCACGAGTACCTTGACGAGCACCTGCTGCATATGCAACAACTACTTGGTGTACTAGAGCTTCGTTAAAGTCACGTCCGAAAGTAGTCTCGGAAACAGTTAGTGCATCAGCACCTTTAACCATCAATTCCATTACTTACTCCTAGACGTTATGCTTTAACAGCAGGTTTTACGATCACGTTACCGCCTGTTGAGCCTGGTACTGCACCTTTAATAAGGAGTAGATTGCGCTCAGCGTCAACACGTACGATCTCTAGGTTTTGAGTCGTTACACGCTCAGCTCCCATGTGACCTGCCATTTTCTTGCCTTTAAACACGCGGCCTGGAGTTTGACATTGGCCAATTGAACCCGGTGCGCGGTGAGACAAAGAGTTACCGTGAGTCATATCTTGAGTAGAGAAATTCCAACGCTTGATAGCGCCTTGGAAGCCTTTACCTTTAGATGTACCAGTAACGTCTACTTTTTTAATTTCGTTGAAAAGTTCTACGTTTAGCTCAGCGCCAACTTCAAACTCTTCGCCGTTTTCTAAACGGAATTCCCAAAGACCGCGACCTGCTTCTACACCCGCTTTCGCGAAGTGACCAGCTTCAGGTTTAGTTACACGGTTAGCTTTCTTAGCACCAGTAGTTACTTGGATTGCTGCGTAGCCGTCTGTCTCAAGAGTTTTAACTTGAGAAATACGGTTCGCTTCAACCTCAACAACAGTTACTGGGATAGAAACGCCTTCTTCAGTAAATACGCGGGTCATACCCACTTTACGTCCGACTAGACCAATCATTATTCTTATCTCCCTTAACCTAGGCTGATTTGAACATCAACGCCAGCTGCAAGATCAAGACGCATTAGAGCATCAACAGTTTTATCTGTTGGCTCAACGATGTCGATCAAACGCTTGTGAGTACGAATTTCGTACTGGTCACGTGCATCTTTGTTGACGTGTGGAGAGGTAAGAACAGTGAAACGCTCTTTACGAGTAGGAAGTGGAATAGGACCACGAACCTGTGCGCCAGTACGTTTTGCTGTTTCAACGATTTCCGCAGTTGAAGCATCGATTAGCTTGTAATCAAACGCTTTAAGGCGGATACGAATACGTTGGTTCTGCATGAGACAGAGCTCCAATTATTAAAAATTACACAAACAATATCGCCACTCAAGCTCGAAAGAACGAGAGAATGCCGATTGATTTATGTGAAACCGTAGCATCCAAAATCAGGACGCATTGTCAGTTAACTTTTGAAGTAAACACGAAGTTTACTATTTTTATTAACCGCGAACATAAGCTGAGTATACATTACTAGGTAAGACCTACTCCTCAGTGCTCATTGGTTCACAAACCGGCGTTAGCCAGTGCGATGCATTATACAGATCACGTTTTAGTATGCAAGTAGTGTTGGGAAAATAATCGGAATATATTGAAAAAGGAACTTGGGGAGATATGGATTATTGCGCGGGAAAGGAATGTTTCTCTATAAATAATAAAAGGGAAGCCGAAGCTTCCCTTTTCAGATGCGTGCTCTTCTAATGAAGAGTGTGCAAAAATCTAAATGCTATTAAGCGAAGATTTTAGCTACAACACCAGCACCAACTGTACGGCCACCTTCGCGGATTGCGAAACGTAGACCTTCGTCCATTGCGATTGGAGCGATTAGCTCAACAGTCATTTGAACGTTGTCACCTGGCAT
>NZ_JACJFF010000128.1:0-14273 GCF_014164465.1 Vibrio sp. SG41-7
TCCTTTGCTCAAAGCGGCCACTAGGCTTATCACTAGCTGGTCGGGTAAGATCGCCCGACACCGTTTCATAAGTCCTGTGCTTTTCGCCATTTTTTGAAGGCTTTCAGCATTAAAGAATTGCTTAAACTGCTTTTGTAGGGAGATAATCGTCATCGGCTTCACGGTTGATGTAGGTGGTTTGTTTGGCGACGATTATCTGATCATAAATGAAGCCTTTTTTCTATCTAAATAAACCACTTAGCCCTTAAGATCCTGTCTATGATAGCTACATAGTAAATCACAGCCATTACCGCCCATGAGCCAACAGTTAACTTTTGCCGATAGTGAGTTTTCCAGCAAGCGCCGCCAGACCCGTAAAGAGATTTTCTTATCTCGGATGGACAACCTGTTACCATGGACTCAACTGCTGGAAGTGATTGAGCCCTTTTATCCAAAAGCGGGCAATGGTCGTCGTCCATATCCACTGGAAACGATGTTCCGCATTCACTGTATGCAGCAATGGTACAGTCTGAGTGATGAGGCGATGGAAGATGCGCTTTACGAGATTGCTTCGATGCGTCAGTTTGCACAACTGTCACTGGATAAAGCCATTCCTGACCGCACTACCATTATGAATTTCCGGCACTTGCTGGAAAAACACAAACTCACTCGTAAGTTATTCCAAACGGTCAATCAATGGCTGTCAGATTGCGGTGTGATGATGACGCAAGGAACATTGGTCGATGCAACGATTATTCAAGCACCCAGCTCCACTAAAAATAAAAAGAATGAACGTGACCCGGACATGCATCAGACTAAAAAAGGCAATGAATGGCACTTCGGTATGAAAGCTCACATTGGCGTGGATGCAAAGAGTGGCCTCACTCATACGCTGGTGACAACCGCCGCCAATGAACATGACTTGAACCAGTTGAAAAATCTGTTGCATGGCGACGAGGAATTCATCTCTGGTGATGCTGGTTATCAAGGCGCGGAAAAACGCGAAGAGCTGAAAGATACTAATGTGGAATGGCTGATAGCAGAGCGTCCTGGCAAAGTTCGGGCGCTGAAGAAGCATCCCCGCAAGAATAAAACCGCTATCAACATCGAGTATTTAAAAGCCAGTATTCGGGCGAAGGAAGAACACCCGTTCCGGATCATCAAATGTCAGTTCGGCTTTATCAAAGCACGCTATAAAGGGCTGACGAAAAATGACTCACAGTTAGCCATGTTATTCACCTTGGCGAACCTGTTTAAAGTAGACCAGATGTTACGACGACAGCCAAGATCTGTCTGAAATCCGGGAACAGCCTGGAATTAGGTCGAAATTCGGTGTAAAACGGCAGTATGTTGGCCAAAATTGAACACTTAGCGTTCAAAAATCAGGCGGGCCGCTCAAAACCTCGCTCGATACCTAAATTGCAGGACTTGTTCGCAGTTTCCCTAAAGAAAAGCTATCCTGCAACCGATAACGATTTTTTACCGATGAAATTAAGACAACTATCTTGAAGAGTGGCCAGCAGCGAAGCTTTGGAGTTAACCATGTTATTTGCCAATTTAAGAACGATAAAATCGAAAATAATCCTTGGATTCAGCATCCTTACTTTAATGCTCATTATTGTGGGCAGCGTCGGCTTATATGGCATTCAAAGGCTATCTGACAACCTTGCTTTTATAACTGGTCCAGCCTGGGATACAGCCGACGGAGCGATGGAAGGGACGATAGGTATCCAAGGGCAGATGTTGGCTGTTGCGGCTATAGTTTCGGGTGAAGACTATGAGCAAAACCTCACTACTTTCGACGAGGCAGTTGACGTTGCTGATGAAGCAATAAACCGACTCATCAAGGCGGGCTTGATGGCAAGAGACCAAGTCGAAACAGTCACTGATGCAATTGAACTGCACCAAACTCGTACTCAAGCTTTGTTTAGCACTTACCAAGACTTCGATACCAAAAGAAACGCATTTAACCTGCTCGTTGCCGAGTTTGTCCAGTTGGGTGAAGAAATGGAAGAAATCGGAGACGGCGCAGTTGAAGAAATAGAGGCCAACCCCACTGCCTTTTACCGTTGGCAAGGCGACTTAGACCAACGTTGGGCTGCAGCCGATGGCGGCATGGAATCCAATATTGGTTTGCTTTGGGGACTTTATCATGTAGGTCGCTTTCTTTCGCAAGAGGGCGACGCAGAAGAAACAAAAGAAGAAATACTGGGTGCTATTGAATTTCAAAAGGAAGCATCGAACGAAATGCTCAGTACCGGGCGGTTTGATGTTTCAGCCGGAGGAAGTTGGGGCGACAGAACATACAAATCTTTATACGAAGAGTATTTTCAATCTTATGAAGCGAGTCTTTTAGTCCTCATTACGGCAACTGAAACTTACCAGGCCTCGTACGATGACTATCAGCAATCATCGGTGAATCTTCTCGCTATACTAGAAAAGTTTGAAGAATCGGGTGATGCCACTATCGAAGGGCAAATCAGTGCTATTAATAAAGTTAAAAGTAATACGCTGAGTTTAATGATAGCAGCGACAGTCATAGGCGCTGCAATGGCCATTTTCTTTACCGTCGTACTAGTGCGTTTGGTTATCAACCCAATAAAAGAGGTAATCAACCGAATCAAAAATATTGCACAAGGTGACGGTGACCTAACGAAAAGAATGGAAGTTCATTCCAACGACGAAATGGGCGAACTCGCCATGGAATTTAATGCTTTTATTGATAACGTCCACGTGATCGTAAAACAAGTTTCGTCCAACTGCGCCGACATGGCCAACTCTATGCAGGACATGTTAGCGACAACGCAGGCGGCATCAGTGAAAGTTGATGAGCAGCGCGAGCAGACAGATCAAATAGCAACCGCATTTAATGAGCTCTCCTCAACGTCAAGAGAGATTTCCAACAACACAAATAACGCGTCTGACGTCGCAAATAGTGCGAACAGCGTGAGTAATGATGCGAAAGAAGTGGTAGGCGGTGCGATTCAAACTATTAATAAGCTAGCCAGTGAAATTGAAGAAGCATCAACAGTCATTTCAAGTCTTGAACAAGACGTGACAAAAATTGTCTCAGTCTTGACCGTTATTCAAGGGATTGCCGAGCAAACTAATCTGCTCGCTCTTAATGCAGCGATTGAAGCTGCCCGTGCGGGAGAGCAAGGCCGTGGCTTTGCTGTAGTCGCTGATGAGGTAAGATCATTAGCCAGTAAAACACAAGATAGTACAGAAGAGATCCGAGCTATGATTGAACGATTGCAATCGGGCTCGGCTAAAGCGGTACAGGTCATGGCAGAATCGAAAATACGCGGTCAAGAGACGGTCTCACAAAGTGAAAATGTCTCAGATTCTCTCGGCAATATGTCAACTCTTATTACTCAGATCAATGACCTAAACACCCAAGTTGCAAGCGCTTCGGAGGAACAAACAGCTGTTTCAGAGGAAATGAATCACAGTGTCCAGAGCATTGTTGGCCTTGCCGACGAAGTGAATAGCAGAATTGCAGATTCGACTCTCATGTGCGAAGACTTAGCGAGCAAGACAAGGCAGCTAAGTGAATTGGTCAATAAGTTTAAAGTGTAGAATTAGATGAAATACATAGACAGCCATAGTTAATAGCATAAAAAGCAACCTCCGACTAAGCTTGATTTAAGCATTTAACAAGGAGGTTGTATACCGCGCCCAAGACGAACCCTAATTAGCCTCGAAGACACTCCCTATTAGCACTGTTGCAGCCGCGTAGTGCGGCGCGCCTTTCTATGCGGCGATGATAAATACTCAGGGAAGAACTACGACCATCGCCGTGGTTGGGTCGAAGAACAAATACTCAAGCTAAGCGAGGTGTTTGCGATTGATGTTGCTGCCTATGCCGTGATGAGTAACCATCTGCATGTGGTGCTTTATATTGATATCGAGCAAATAAACTCATGGTCAGATAGGGACGTTGTACAGCAGTGGCATAAACTGTTTAACGGTACGGCGCTAACGCAAAAATTCGCTAAGGGCGAAGTCATCGATGAGCATTTAGTGGTGCAACTAAAACATCTTATTGCGACCTATCGTTCAAGGCTCAGTGATATCAGCTGGTTTATGCGTTGCCTCAATGAACCGATTGCCAGGCAAGCTAATCATGAAGATAACTGTACTGCGTCAAGCGATTATTCCAACACCCTAAACCAACAGCATATTTTCTGGCATCAAAGTCTGGTGTTGTTTCCGAAGTAGAGATCAGAGAAGAAAATATTCAAACATTCGCACAAATATGTATGGAGAATATTCGAGAGCTTGAGGATGAAGTTATTAAGTGCATATATTTGAAAGGGGGCGAATATACTTTGTTAAACTGATGTAAATAGAATTTTTTCTCGGTAATCCTTGTCCCAAGCTGCTTTGTTCATCTTCCTTGGGACAGACAAGTTTCCATCGGATTTTCTAAATAAGTTCTGCACAAAGCGGCGACAACAAGCCATATTCAACGCTGAGTCCCCTGCGTGAATTCGCTGCTCATCTTCTTTGAAAATAACGTCCAAAGCCCAGTGCTGTTGATTCTCGATGTACCAATGTTTTCTTGTCGCCGTTGACGCTAACTCTAAAGACAAATGGTCTGTGCAAACGTAGTACGAAGTTTCATAGCTTCCTTTCCCTTTGACACTCCTATCTCTCACCACTGCAACGATGCTTTTTACGACATGCCACTTTTCTTTGAGAGCTTCACTGAAGGCTGCGGGGAGTACGTAAACCTCGCGTACCTCTTTTCTGCCATGTCCTTTATCTTCCGTGACGTATGATTCCTGTTTATCTTCAGGCAGAGCCCAATAACCTTGGAACTGCGCATCAATCTCAGCGAGTAGACTTGGCTGATTCAGTTTGACTTGCACCAAGAAATCCCCACCTTTATCAACCACTTTATTTAGTGTTTCAACCTGGCAATGCAGAGCATCAGCTGTCAATAAACATCCGTTAATATCTAAAGCGTCTAACATGTTTCTTATCGCAGTTAGCTCCATACCTTTGCCGTCACAAGGTTGGTGTGTGAGAGTCAGACCTTCCTCAACATCAAAGGCGGAAACCATATAAAGAGGGTGCTGCGCCTGTTTGCTTGCTTTCGCTCCTTTTAGAGCCTTTCCGTCAACACTGATGATGGGCTGAGCATGCCTATCTCTATGCAAATTAACCCAACCCACCATAGCTTCCAAGAGCGTTTCAGGCACTATCGCTCTCATAATCGCCGCTATATTGTGCCGAGTTGGAAGACCATTTTCATAGGGAAAGTACTCACGCAACCATTCGATATTTCCTTCACCAAAATCCTTGATATCAGTCCACTTGTTTTGCCCACAAAGCATGGCGGTGATGACCAAGAAAGCGATTTCCATAACAGGATAAACTTGGTTGATGTGAGAACGAGTGTCTTTCACTTTTTTTAACTGCTCAATGATAATCATGTTCGAATTTTTCATGTTTTTTAACTTCATGATCAGATCGTGACTATCTAGAAAAGTTCCCTAAAAAATAAAATTCTTTATTTTCAGTAGTTAAAGTTCGATCCCGCCCTTACCTGGCGTTGAGATCGAGACGATAGGCTTTGATGAAGATCATCTGCATATGATGATGCTTATCCCACCGAAATACAGTATTTCAGACGTCATGGGTAAACTAAAAAGCCAATCGTCGCACCACATGCGAAAAACGTTCAGTTGGCTGAGTAAGGTTTACTGGAAAGAGAACATTGTTTGGTCGCCAGGTTACTTTGTCAGTAGCGTAGGCGTGAATGAACAAGTTATAGCGAATTACGTTAGACACCAGGGCGAAAAGGATTCTGGTCAACTCCGCATGGAGTTGTAACAGTAAGTATCCCGTGCATGCACGGGGGTATCTACGTGAAAGCCGTGTGAGGGAAAACCTCATGCTCGGAATTGAAGAGGGGTCGCTGGATAAGGGTTGTGCCGAAGCCAGTGACCTACTCTACTTAAACTCCAACCTGATGTGTATAGCCCGAAATTTCTAGAGCGCTTGTTGCATGTTTGCGTATCAATGGATTATGTCGAGGCTAAGCGAGCTATGGAAGTAGCTGAGAAGTTAAACCGTGGCTTAATTGAAGACACAGCATGGAATCGACGTATGGCCGAACCGCAGTTTCGAATTGTTTCTGAGTCTGCGATCTGCCATATCGACTTTATGTGGTCTTACCATCATTTCAATGACAAGCCGTTCCATGCTCTTGAAATTTATGAGAACCAAACGCCCTAAAAGGGCAAATAGACGTTTTGTGAACCATTTGGATTGGCGATAGACTAAAAAAAATGTCGGCTTTGCTGACGTTGAAAGGTAGCTGGCCTACAAGCAGCAACTACATTCTGAATGGAATACATTCCATCAGAAATCTGATTAAATATTTCGGTGTCAGGCCGAAAATACACCTCAAGAACAGTCCACAAGGACTCTCACAACTTAACCCACATGGGTACACGGGACCTATGTGGTAACTGTGTACCCTTCAAACTTCATTGGAGGATACTATGTCAAATTCAAACTATGGATTCCTAGCACTTGCTTTGCGTCAACGATTGATAAAACGCTGGTCACTGATGCATTCAGTACAGCCTGAATCAGTCTTGGAGCATAGTGCTACCGTTACGTTGCTTGCTCTTCTCGCTGGTCATGTCGCAAACCAAAAGGGGAACAAGGTCGATCTTGCCAAAATGCTTTCCCACGCAGCACTACATGATGTAGCCGAAGTTCTCTGTCAGGATGTTGTGACGCCAGTAAAAAAGGCTAATGACACTTTGGCGAGGGAGTTCGAGCGACTTGAAAAAGCTGCTGAGGAGCAGTTAATTCACACGCTACCTTTGGAGCTTCAAGGTGCAGTCGCGGAAGCATTTGCCCCAGGTGGCTATGAACAGCAACTGGTGAAAGCCTGCGATACCTACGCTGCATATATCAAGTGCAAACTTGAAGTGGCAGCTGGCAATGCGCTGGAGTTCCAAGATGCTCTCGACAAGATGATTGGCGTTGTATCTCAGTTGAAATCTGATTTCCCTGAGATCGAAGCAATAGATCAATGGTTCGGTGCTGGACTTAACTTGTCAGTAGATAAATTGCTGTCATGTAGCGATGACGAAGGTTGCTACATCAAATTTGTTACTGATCAGCGTCCGGGAGAGCCAGATATTCTTGCTGGAAATGAACAATCAGATCTTATTCTGACAGATCTCGAAGGCAAAGAGCTCAAACGAATCAAGCCAACTGCACCTTGGACTCATGAAACACTTTCCATGTTAACCATCTCTTCGGAATGGGCCCGTATGGGAGTTGAGGCATACCTTGGAAAGCAGTGGGTTGGGAGTACCGAAGTATGAATAATAATGACTTCAAACTAGTACAAAGAAATACAGATGAAAGGGACAAAATGTGGAACGAATTGGCCCAACATCCATTAAATAATGGCGACGCGGTTTGTGAAGAGTCAGTTACTGGAGAGTGTTGGCAATACATGGGTACGCAAGGTGGTAAGCACAATTTTCGCCACCGCTGTCACCCTAAAACAGGTTGCCGCCAATACCTAGATATCGACGCTGTGACCGTATAAGTAAACCAATCTTTAAACCCTAACGGGGCATCAAAGCCCCTTTGGGGCCTTGGTGTCCCTCAATGACATATTTGGAGGATTCCATGTCAATTTGTGATGAAGCAATGTCTAAGGCCACTAACAAAGGCTATTTAATAACCGCAGAAGGCTGCACTCCAGTCGATATTCCAAAAGAAGACGGATTACAAACTATGTATAAGCTAATCGGCTGTAGCATGGTCCAGA
This sequence comes from Vibrio sp. SG41-7, assembly GCF_014164465.1. Classification (NCBI taxonomy): domain Bacteria; kingdom Pseudomonadati; phylum Pseudomonadota; class Gammaproteobacteria; order Vibrionales; family Vibrionaceae; genus Vibrio; species Vibrio sp. SG41-7. The sequence goes on from NZ_JACJFF010000128.1 coordinate 7,790, forward strand.
GCTTTGATTGGGAGCTATCGAATGGAAAAACAGTAAGTCTTTATCTTGATGAAGAAGGACTGTTCAGTAGCGGTATCAAGCTCGGTTGTATATTACATGGTGCAGATTCACCTGTTGTAGGCAACATCATCGTGCTGGGTACTCCAGATTACAGCGATGGTGAAGGTTATGACACTTCTGCACCGGAAGACTTTGAAGAGCATCAGTTGATCGCTCGGAAAGGTCTTTTGGACATCTGTGCTTAACTATTAAATCCGAAATCATTAAAACCCTAAGGGGGCACCAATCCCTTAGGGGGAGGTGTCTCCTCAAAAAAAAACAAGGAGATAGCTATGATTAAAACTCATTTCAATAACCAACTGAAAAAACTTGGCTACCCAGACGGTCTGACAATCGAGTACAGCCTTAGTTACTGTCAAGGTGATGGTATGAGTTTCTATGGAAACCTCGATGAGGATGATCTAGAGAAGCTTATGCTGCGAATTTATGACCCAAATACAGCAGGTGAAAACGCCGTACTTCGCGTAAAAAACCTTTTGGTTCGTAAAGAAGCATTATCTATGTTGGAAATATTAAGGGAAGCAGATATAGGATGTTGCAGAATGTCGATTGAGCGAAACTCTCATGGGCATCGGTACAGCCACTATAACTGCATGGATCTTTGTCATGAAGTCGATTTTGAAAGTTTCTCTGAGGAGCATTTTGAAGTGATTCGTGCCGCTGGTCTGGTAACAGGTGAAGTGACTGATGAGCACATCACTAGATGGCAAAGCATTTGGAACGACTTTGTGAGTCATCTCGAACATGACATCAAATCTACATCCCAACAGCTTGAAGCCGAAGGCTATGCGCTGGTGGAAGGTACGCCATACGAAGAAGTTGTTTCCTGGGAGTTTAATACAGCTGACTACACAGTCCAGCTTAAAGAGCATCCCGAGCATGACTTTGATATTGGATGCTGGGACGAAGAGTTAGCATTACAAACAATACAGGATATTGTTGATGGTAAGCAGCGCTATCTGAGGTTGGAAGCTAAGATCCTCGACCGAGAGACGGAAGAGGAACTAGCATCTGAATCTATAGGTGGCCTGGTTATAGATGTTAATGACAGAAGTTATGGAAGTTACCGCCGCGAATTGGTCAGTAATGCCATAGCAGAAGTTCGTAAAATATAGCTCAACAATGCTATATCAGAACATCATCAAATGCAGGAATCGTTAGTTCGTAAAGCGGCCTAACATTTTTACTTAACCCTAGAGGGGGGCTTGCTCCCCTTGTGGGGCAACCCCCTTCGATTTAAATAATTGAAGGAGAAACACTATGGGATTTTTTAGCTGGAAAACGTGTGATTCAAAAGAAAGCATCTCGAATGTATATTCTGGACGTCAAGTTCGCACTGTTTACTTACTACAACCTCATGGTCAGAAACCATTACAGGAAAATGCTTACGAGGGCTATGGCATATTTGGTGGAGTCAACGCCCATGTCTGGCTGGCAAAAGCAAACTTAGATAAGAACATTGCATCTGGAATGGATGACGAAACTTTGCGGATCATAGGGGTTTATCTGAGCTGTGGCTTTGATTTTTACCGAGATAAGAACAAGCAAGTTTATGCTTGTTCAGACGAGGTGATGGTGATAGAAGCTCTTGGCTTGTTTGACTTCCCGATTGTAAAGATAAATAGTTATGATGAAATGTTCACCGTCGATGGAGTATCTGGCACAATGGAACAGCATGAATGGAATGGACGTTTAACAAAGCAAACTCCGCCTTCAATTGCTTATCCTCTGAAATTTTCGTTTAACGAAAATGCGCGATATGAAGCCTATTCGGCATCAGAGTCGTGTGACAAGCAAGGATATTTCTACGATGATTAACAGTGAGGGGCGAAAGCCCCCACTTTCCCTTAGGTGTTATAGAGTACCTAACGGAAAGTGACGAATTCTACTCTCATCGAGAGTGAAGACGCGATAGCTGGTCGCTAAAAACAAACAGCATTCAATTTAAGTGAAAGTTCTCTTTCGCCCTTCATAACCCAGTCGGGTACACCAACCCGACATGGGCCAGGTGTACCTGCAAACTGTAGGAGTACACCTATGTCTAACATTGCAATTCTGCAACATCTGCAACAACGTATGCTTGAAATTTCGAATGCGGAAAAACTACCTCTCCATTTCAAATCTGATTTGGAGATTGATGGTAAAGAGCTCGAACGTTTCAAAAGCAATCCAAGCGGTAAATTCGTTTGGTTACTGCGTCCATCTGGAACTCAAATAGTTCCGGTTGGACTTGGCGTTAACCCCGTGCATATAACGTACTGGATTTGGTCTGAACAAGGGCCAGATATCAAAGCGTTTGTCGTGGATATCAACGATGGCACTATAGAGAAGATTACTCATGAGCAAGCAGAGAGCCTCATTATGATGCCTCCTTGCAAAATCTCTACTCTAATGAGTAAAGAAGAAGTAATCGAGAAAGTAGCTTGCGTTCTCCGCGAAGGCGTAAACAGTAATATTTGGGGAGCTTTTAACCCTCCATCTCTTGATGATTACGCTCAGTGGAATTGGATCGACTGGCTAACTTACTTCAAATCATCAGGTAATCACCTGATGCAATCCTTCTTGGGTAAGGCCATACGCAGAGTTAATGGTCAATAGCCCAAAATTAAACCCCAGCCGGGGAGAGCATCTCCGGTAGGGGAGCCTCCTTGGCTATTTTTTCCCAGTGTCGGGGTTTCCCTAAAGCCCCTGATACGGGGGACTTAGGGAAGCCTCGATATCGGGGTTTCAGCTAAGGGAGAAACACTATGGATAACTCATATTTCTATAAAGCAGACGAAGTTCGTAGCCTCGCTAAGGGTCAATGGCTTTTCATTTTGGCGCATTTAATGCCTGAACTGGAACCAGCACTCAAAAAAGCGGGAAAGTCCCATGTTACATGTCCGTTTCATGGTGGCAAAAAAGACTTCCGTATGTTCAAAGATGCTCACGAAACAGGGGGTGCTATTTGTTCTTGCGGTTCTTGGCATGATGGCTTTGAGCTATTAAACCAAGCAAGAGGGTGGGATTTTGCTGAATGCCTACAGCAAGTTGGTGACTTGTTGATGGCTCCAAAGCATTTCAAGCGTCAGCAAAGCTCCAATAATACAAGTTCACCGCGCCGAGCACAGCAATCTGCTCCAGCAAAAGTGAATAACACCAAATACGATCCAAATCGTCGCCCTAAGTATCAGGGCACTTTAATTGCTCACGGTCAAGCTCCTTACCAGGACGACCCGATAAATGAACCAAGCTATTTTGCTTACATTCGTTTATCAACGGGAAATGAACGTAAGATTTGGGGCGTTGATCTAGAAAGAGCAATCGGAGAATGCGGTGCTGTATATGGTGATGAAGTCACTCTCACAAATTTGGGACGTGAAGCTGTTACCGTAATGCAGCCTGTATTTGAAGAAGGCACTAGGGAGATCATTGGTGAGAAACCAGTTCAAACACATCGCAATACGTGGGTGGTTGAAGTGAAAACTAAGAGTGTTCGTACTGCTAAACCAGAGTCTGTAGCGCAGGCAAAGGTTTCAAACAGCAGCTATGTCTCTCACTCTGCTCCTGGTTCTTATAACGAAGAGTCATGGGCTGATTCAAATGTTCCGACAGAACAATATGAGAATAATCATTCTTCATGTAGCCCTGTTGAGCATCACCAAGAAGCCGTAGTTGAACAAGAACATTCAGAAAGCAAGGTTGTTCCGCTCTTTGCTGAGCAGTCAAAGCCTTGGTTGATGGAACTTCAAGAGGAAATGCAAAAGAGAGCTGAACGCGAACGTGTTTACAATGCTCGCCTTTGTGAAAAAATTGAGAAGATCTGGAATGAATGTTTGCCCTTTAACTGTGCAGCAGCTGAGCCGTTACGTGCCTATTTCGTCAATCGCAAACTTTTGTTTGCACATGATGTAGTAGAACAGACAGACAGCCTGCGATTCCACCCAAGTATGTCCTATTACGATGAAGATGGTAATGAGGTTGGAAAATTTCCAGCCGCAGTACAAGCCATCCGAGACGCGAAAGGAAACTTGGTTACTTTACATCGTACATATTTGACCAAATGTGGTAAGAAGGCCAAAGTAGAATGCGCTAAAAAGATGATGCCTGTTCCTGATGGATTGAGTGTCACTGGCGGTGCAGTTCGCTTAGGTATGCCAACAGAAGGAGTATTAGGTTTGGCAGAAGGCTTGGAAACAGCATTGTCTGGGTTCCGTGCTACTCACATCCCTACATGGTCCACAGTGAATGCTACTCTTTTGGAAAACTTTGAAGTTCCAGACGAGTTAGACATCCACACTGTCGTTATCTTTGCAGATAAGGATAAGTCGCTAACAGGGGAACGCTCCGCAAATGTGCTGAAATCTAAGCTTGAAAAGCAAGGATATACAGTTCATGTGCTGTTACCTAAGCTGCCTATTCCACCTCGTGCAAAAGGTATAGATTGGAACGATGTTCTGGTAACTCAAGGACAGATGGGATTCCCGCCGATTAGTACACTCCGCGAGTTTATTGCGCGTAGGGCTGGTGCTTATGGGCGTGTATAACCTAGCAGAAGTAAACACTGAGCCAGGTAACGAAGCTACTTGTCCCTTCTCACCTCCTTTGGGGTGGGAAGGTGATGAGAGCGCCTATCTAGAATTGATGCGTCAACGTTACAAAAACAGAAACTTCAACCAATTAATAATTGGAACTGTCTGGTGTTCAAAAAAAAATGGACATACATTACTCTGGGCCGTTTGCAGAACAAGCAGATCAGATTGTTAATAAACTCCGGTAGCATTTTAGCTACCGGACCATCTAATTACTGAGGGGAACCAAACCTGATGGGTCTGTTCGTCTCACCAAAGGAGAATAACTATGGATATGCCGCAACATCTTCGAAACCCAATGGTAGTTGAAGAAGCAATGAAAAAAGCTGAGCCGCTTGCAAAGCAAATGGGGCGCTGGACAAAAAGAAGGTGATAGCAAGGGCCCAAAGGGTAATCACACCCCAGCTTAGAACTGTCATTATTAGATCAAACAAACCCCATCATGTGTGGGGTTTTTTCGTTTCTACTCATTATTAATCTGCCGAGATTGGGCATTTCCGCGTTAGTTAACTAAGTGTTCTCTGGTGTATAAGTGTAATTCTATAGTAGAACCAAGAGTCTTATTATATGGGTAAGTTAGACGACACCGGAGAGTATTTACCTTTTGCAAAGAAGCATTTGGTATTAGGGAAAGATAACGGCGACACAAACATTAGCCTTAAATCAATTTGGCCGGAACCTAATTGGCAAGAATTGTGTGATGATGGTCTGTCAGTTGAAGTATGCGCATATTTATCGGTTTACTATTCTGGTTGGAGGAATAACCCCCGTCCAGCTCAGCCATCTGTCAGTCAAGAGCAATGGACAAACGCATACGAAAAATCACTACTGGTTTTGCAAGAGTTGTTTGAAAACGTAGCTGACAATGATGATGTAAAGTTGCTACCGGAACGATTTCGGAGTCGGATGGGTATTCCTAAGAAAACTGGTAGGCAACATATTAGAGATGTTTACCCATTGTACGCTGTTGGTAGAGGTGAAAATAGAACCTACAAAACTCCGTTTGCTTTGGCGCTACGACAATCATCTTTAATTCATTTGCTGCCAAAATTAGGGTGGCCTTATACAATCAAGCCATACAATGTTGACCTATTTCCGGTGGCCTTCGAGGGGGGATTCTACCGACAAGGAAAACGGTTTGTATATAAAGAAACAGAAGAGTTCCCTAACAAATTCAAAAGTGAAACGGATGCTATAAATGCGTTACGTTGTCACATTAATTTGAATGTATCGCCCTATATCCCCAGAAAGAAAATCGAAACGATAAGAAGCATACAGCTCAGCTATGATGTTACACCAGAACAATTCATAAACACGTTCAATTTTAGAGGAGTTCAGTTTGGGAGCTCTATGCCAGACAAAGAGCGTCAACTGTTTGTAAACAATAGCTTTTATGCATTCAAGGTATTAGCTCATATATTAGAGATACCAGACGGATGGATAGGGCTTGGAGGACAACTTGGCATAGCTTTCGGCGCAAGGGGGCAGGGGAAAGCAAGCGCCCATTATGAGCCAGACCTAAATATCATCAATTTGACTCGGCGGAGTGGACCTGGTGCAATTTCTCACGAGTGGTTCCACGGAGTTGATGCACTTCTGGCAAGGTCTAGAGGATATGAGGGTAAATTGATCAGTGAGTTTATTACTGGCGTAGACATGGAAACGCACCTGATAAGTTCAGGAAAAACATTCTCCTTATGAGGAATATCATTACTAAGCAACTTTGCTCTGGTACTAAGTATTTCAATCAATCACAGAAACTGGCAGGCCAGAAGGGAGCGCGAAAATACTGGATAGAAAGAAGCGAGATGCTAGCCAGGGCTTTTGAAGCTTTTGTCCAGGACTCACTTATA
>NZ_JACJFF010000129.1:0-14213 GCF_014164465.1 Vibrio sp. SG41-7
CGCTGAACACACATTTCGAACAAGTGGGTTAACAATGCGCGACATTCAGATTCTACAACAAACCATACAAAACCAATGCCCCTCCATTCACAAAAAACGCGTTAGTTCTCTGATACTTGCTACAAGAAGTGTACTTGACGGCTCAGACTTAACGTTGACTAAACTAGGTCGGAAACTGGAAACTAATACCACGGTAAAACATGCGATCAAACGCGTTGATAGACTTCTTGGAAATCGCCAACTACATCGTGAAAAAGACCTTATTTACAAATGGCATGCCTACTTAATAACGGGCGCTAACCCATGCCCTGTGATCCTTGTGGATTGGTCTGATGTTCGTGAACAACTTCGTTATATGACGTTAAGAGCATCCGTTGCACTTGATGGTCGAGCCATCACAATCTTTGAGCAAGTTTTTGAGTAAGTTTTTGAGTAAGTTTTTGAGTATGGTCAATACAATTCACCGAAAAGTCACCAAACATTCCTCGATAAATTGCAGAGTATTTTGCCGAACAAAATCAGTCCGATCATCGTTTCTGATGCGGGTTTTAGAAATACTTGGTTCCGCCAAGTTCAGGAGAAAGGTTGGTTTTGGTTAGGTCGTGTCCGAGGTGAAGTATCAATCAAACAGCCCCAAAAGCCTTGGGTCTCAAATAAAACCTTTTATCCAAACGCCGTCCATAAAACCAAATATCTTGGCCACTGCTTATTAGCAAAGAGATCACCGATATCTTGTGAAGCCTATGTTTATAAGGGATTAGAAAAAGGCAGAAAAGCCCAGCGCCATAGCAGAACCAGCCAAAAACACTCCGCTACACATCTCTATCAACGCAGTGCAAAGGAGCCGTGGTTACTCGCGACCAATGTCCCTAGAAATATCTTAAATGAAGTACAAATTACCAACCTGTACGCCAAACGCATGCAAATAGAAGAAGCCTTCCGCGATCTAAAGAGTACCGCCTATGGAATCGCTTCGTCACAACAGAACTCGTTGTACTAAGCGATTGGATATCCTGCTTCTTATTGCGTTGCTTGCTGAAATCTTGATGTGGTGGAATGGCCTCATTGCGGTACAAGCCAAATGGCATTTTGACTTCCAAGCCAACAGCATTAAACACCGCCGAGTTCTATCCATACCTCGTCTAGGGAGAGAGGTACGAAATCCTCGGCGATATCAAATTAACGAATCCCAATATCAATGGGGAATGTTCGAATATCAAAGGCTCACACACAACGCAGGACTAGGGAAATTATGAGGGGATCCGTCAGTGTCCGGAATTTGTTGACCACTTGCATAGCAAAGCGTTGACGAAATACGTGTGCGACCTAACAATTTCGACACCGTCTGAATTGTCTATCCCTCTCTAACACCGCCTAACTGGCAAAGGCATCACGTCAATCGTGAATAAGAACATCCTCAATATTAGCTGAGGCTCTTACCTGTCACCATACCATCCCAACCTTAACCGGTCGGCTAGGAGTAAATCGAGGATAATTATTTAGAAAAGAATGCCGCTCTAGACGGCATTCTTAGTCTATTTCTTTGTTAATCAATCGATAATCAGTTAGCGGGACTGTGAAAATAACAAGTTTCCTGATGGATCAGTGATCTCAAAGTCATATTGAACCGGTTGTTTCAGTTCGGCCATAAGATTATCACTGATACCAAAGCCATTTCGATACGCTGAGCCTATCGTATTGATTTCCTTAATTTGAGTGTCTACTGGTAAAATATTCCCTCCTGATTTCGAAAAAATATTGCTATACATCGTAGACAGGTATTGATAAGACCTTAAAAAACGAGTGGTTCGATTAAATTTAATTTCATAGTCTGACCCATCTTTTCTTTTAAATGCCAAGCGTCCAATTGAGCCCACGGGAATTGACGTATCTAAGTGTGGACCTTGAATGGCATGTATTTTCATCGTATCGACGACATTAAAAAGGACGCTTGACAACGCTTGCCTGTAATCTTTATCAAACAAGTCAAATCGATATTGACCCGCTGGCTCTTGAGTGTTCATGTACAACCGATTACCGCTTAAGATGATGGCATCATTCTCAGTGTTTTTATCGGCCTTAAAGCGAACATAAGAAGTAATATCTGTATTTTCACCTTCTTCATTTATCGCACTTACCGTGATTGGCACCGACCCTTTTAGGTAAGGGATATCTGCCAAAGATAGCTGTTGACCATTCAATTCAATATTTTTGGCAAGAGTCATGGAATGATGATTTTGATTATAGATGTGAGTATCTGATGCTTCGATAGCGTTGTAATCAACCTCAATATCATAGGTTATTTGTTCCTCCCCTTGAAATTTGAGGGTTAGGGGGGATGGTTGGAAGCTGTCCAAAAACGTAAGGTTTCCCCGTGAATCTACGATGAGGTCTTCAGAGCCTGATACTGTGTACGGTCCTATGACCCAGTTTTTGCTGTAATGATTGAAAAGGTCATTCAAAAATGGAGAAACATTAACCTGAACGGGTTGCTGACCGAACTTATCATACGATATACTATAAAAATTATTTTCTGCGAAGTGGTTTAATGAAGGGACGCCATAGCGGTTTATCACTTCTTTGCTCCCCATACTGCTTATCGCCACAAAATCGATAGCTTGGATGGGGTTGATATAATCTCTTTCACGACAGTCAAACGTGAACAGTGATTCATGCGTTTGATTTCCTGGCACTCCATAAATTTTGTCATCAAAAAGAACCATTGCCCATGGATCAGAGAAACTGAAATTGCAGCTTGACCATGCTTTTTTTCCTTTACTTCCAGGGACTTTTTCACCGTTGGCGTTAATGAATTCAACGTTTAGGTTACGGTTAGTGACATTAATGTCATTCAATAATACACGGGGGGGCAAGTCTCTATCCCATTTCGTGTAGAGACTATCTGCTACATCGAGGTTTAAATGTAGATCAGTTTTATCTACCTTCACTCTGTAATAATCGGGAGAATGAGGAAGGTACGAAGAAAGCTTACTCCCGTTAATCGAGACAGAGACTAAGGAGGTTTCTTTCGTCTTGTCAGACATCATGAGAAAACCGTCTTCAATCCTCCCAGCCCCGTCAGGACTTACCTCGAGTTCGACCAAGGATGTGACATCTATTCCGTTGCTTGTGATAAGAACACGATATGGCACATCGACATGTGCTTGTAATGCTTCTGGGAAAGGTGGCAGATTGACAGTGACTCCGAACATGGCCACAAACTCACCCAACGTGACCATTTCATAATTTATGCGAGCCGCCTCTACTATATTGGGGTGTTTAACTAAGATCTCATGACGTCCTAATGCTCCTGGATCAGACAGAAAATCGTGGAGTTCTGCCAGAGATAATGGCTTTCCTTCAATGACATAAGTTAACAACTCCGCTCTAACAGGGTGAACCTGCCCGTCCGCGTTAACATACGAAACCAAAGGGGCAACTTTTGCTCCGACAGGCAAGAAACGCTTTTGAGGATCAGCAATTAGCTTGCTTCCACTTAATTGTTTTGGCTGTATTTTAAAATATTTTGCGTATTCCCGATCGTTCACTTGGATTTGTATTAAACGTTGCTCTTCTTCATCTTGAAGATCTTCCTCAGTAGGCGTAAGGAAGATATTACCGACGGTATCTTGTTGGACGAGTTTCTCCATCCGGGTCTTTAATTGCACATCGCTCTGCTTAAATGGGAAGCGACTAGAGAGACCTATCGCGTAACGATGTCCTGCTGTAAGTACATCTTCAGTCTGTACGAGTCCCGTGTATAAATCGATAAGAGCTATGTTTAAAAAATTCGTACTTAAGTCATTTGAATCAATTTTTAAGTAATATAAATCGCCATTTCGTTTATTTTTTAGCTGCGCTTCACCATCTTGGAGCGCGATAATTTTCTTATCCTTGGTCAGTTTTACGAACTCTTTCCCCGACATGACTTCAAACTCTATGGGTTCATTGCTGTTGGCGGTTTGAGGCCTACTCTTCACTATTTCTGAGAAACTAACCATTTCATGCTGTGAGAGGAGCAATTCTCTAGCAAATACTTTCTCTTTGACAACAACCTTCTGTACCTCACCCCCTATTTCTTCCTGACAACCGAGTAGAAGAAGAAGCAAAAAGCTCACTGGAGTGAAAACATTGATTTTCATTACATTCACCTCTATTAAAAATAATTAAATATTAATATTAAATAAGAGAGGTGCGTAAATAATTATAATAATTAATATAGAGCCAATTGAAGTGAATCAATAAAGTGAATGAAAGACTGAACGCTCTGATGGTAATTCAAGTATAGGGACCTAATTTCATATAATAAATTAGCATTAATTAGATTTGCTTCTCTTCTTACGTTGTTAGCCTGACATCTTATGGGTTAGAAAAAGAGAAAAGGATGGTTATGAAACTCCCCTTATGATGACAACGTCACAAAAAGGCGATGTTGTTTCAGGTACGTAACTGTTAATGGGTGGATTTTAGTCAACAACCATCTGAGTCAAGCACATAGCGCTCTTAAGCGCAGCAACCTGAACGAAAGTGAATAGACGTACGTAGCCAAATTTCATTATTGATGATATCGCCACTCTAAACAGTAATTATGGATAATCACAGCATGATATGAGAGAGCCTTTATGAACCGATTTTACACATTACTTAGCAATTGTATTTGCAAATCAATAACAGGCAAAAAGCATCAAGGCTACTTATGAAAAATCATACGATTGGCATCATTGGTATTGGCCCTCGAGGACTCAGCGTTTTAGAGCGTATAATTGCCCTCTCAATAGATACCCCTCATCAACCATTAGATATAACAGTATTTGACCCAAACCTTCCAGGCTCCGGGTGTCATGATGTCAAACAACCGAATCATTTACTCGTCAATACCGTCAGCTCTCAAATCACTATGTTCGCTGATGAGAGTGTGAGTGAAGCTAAAAATGTAATTTCAGGGCCTACTTTTTATCAATGGTTGTGCGAAAGACCCAAAGATGAGCTAAGTCCTAAAGCAATATTACCGAACGAATACTATTCTCGTGCTCTTTTTGGGGAGTATCTGAATTGGGTATTTCACTACCTTGTTGATATGTCCGTTTCACATATCACGATCGACTATGTACCTTCTGAAGTTATTGATATCACTAAGTTGGATGATCATTCTTGGAATTTACTTGATGACCGAAACATTATCACCAATGTTGAATACCTCTACTTAACTACAGGGCATACGAAAGCCAAGTATATAAACCCTGATACTGCCCAAGAAATTTTTAATCCATACCCATTAAAAGAAAAACTAAAAAATATCACTTCAAATCAAACGGTCGCTCTCCAAGGGCTCGGATTAACGGCTTGTGACATTCTGGCTGAGTTTTCGATTGGACGTGGCGGAGAGTTCATCCGTTCTCAAAAAGGTTGCCTTCAATATTTACCTTCTGGAAATGAACCCAAAATCATCGCCTATTCACGCTCTGGTCTGCCTTTGTCCGGAAGAGCGGAAAACCAAAAAGGAACATCTAAGCAGTACCATGCTAAGTTTCTAACACCTGAGAAGGTCGCCAACTTTAGAGAACGAGGGGACGTCAGTTTTATAAAAGACATACTGCCTTTGCTTATAAAAGACATGGAGTATGCGTACTACGAAAGCTACCTAAGCCAAAAGAAAGGGCTTATTGCGGCCCAAAAATTCTGTAACCAGTTTCTATACTCACGACTGAATGAACAGGAAGTGCTCATTGCTAAAACCATTTCGATTAAAGATAGGTTTAGTTGGGAGAAACTTACCGCACCAGTCCCAAGCTACGCGCTTGCCTCTCCAGACGTCTATATTGCTTGGCTGATAGATTTCCTTGAAGCCGATATTAAAGAAGCTAAAAAAGGGAACCTCAGTAGCCCAATAAAATCGGCTAGCGACGTATTACGTGACTTAAGAGATCTCATTCGAAGTGTTATCGACTTTAAAGGCCTGACGGAAGAATCACATCGTTGGGTTGATTCTGTGTTTATTCCTTTGATGAACCGGCTCGCCGTAGGTCCACCAAAAGAAAGAATAGAAGAGATGCTCGCTTTGCTAAAAAGTGGTGTACTCAAGTTAAATCTTGGCCCTTCGCCAGACGTAAGACATAGTTCGAATACAAACTTGTTCACTCTCAAATCAACAGTGTGGCCTGAACTACAAGAACAAGCCAACATAAAAATTCATGCAAAGATCACAATACACAGCCCGGAAGACGATGGGACTGAGCTCTGGAAAAACCTTTTAGCTAAACAATATACAAGGCTTTACTTCAATGGAAATTATCATCCCGGTGGGATTGATGTAACACCAAACATGAATGTGATCGATGCAAATGGAATCGAGCAAAATAACATTTGGGCGCTGGGCATTCCAACAGAAGGCAATAAATTTTACACCTTTATCATACCTAGACCTGGTGTTAACTCTACGGCGCTTGTCGACGCAGGTAGGTCGGTCCGGGCTCTCTTTAAACAGTTGTCTTAGGCCCAGGCTTAAGATGAACAAGATGTCACAAGTTAAACTATTAAACCGCACCTCTTTCGCAGGGCTAGTTGCAATATTAGTCGGGAATGGCATTGGACGCTTTGCCTACATAGCCTTAATGCCTGTGCTCATTCAGAACCGTTGGTTCTCAAACGAAGATGCCTCCATTCTTGGCGCTGCAACGCTCATTGGTTATATCTTAGGGCCCCCTGCTTCAAGTTTTTTACAGACATATTACTCAATAGCTACACTCATACGTGCCTCTCTGTTATTAAGTAGCTTTAGTTACCTTGGCTGTGCTTTGAATTCTGCTCCCTTTGAATGGTTTTTGACATTGAGAACCATCGCTGGAATATCGGGAGCTGTTCTTATGGTACTCGTCCCACCAATGATTGTTCGCCTTCACCCCCAAGATATGAAAGCAAGAATCAGTGGCGTAGTATTTTCAGGGATTGGTTTAGGTGCGATGATTTCAGGCACGTTCACACCTCTACTTATCTCTCAAAGTGTCGAAAGCGCATGGCTTGGTATAGGAGCGATCGCTTTCCTCGCGACTGTCTTAACATGGAACACATGGTCTCTCGAGGTTAAACCAAATCACGGCGCTCAAAGTCCCTCTAGATTGAATGCCTTATCTAAATATGAGCGTGTAAGTATTAGCTGTGTACTTTTAGCTTATGCCTTTAATGCCATTGGTTACCTACCGCATTCTCTCTTTTGGGTCGATTATCTTGTTCGTGAGCTAGGAATGAGTTTCGCGAGCGGGGGTTTTTATTGGGCAGTCTTTGGTATAGGAGCTGCGGTTGGACCAATCGTGACCGGTATATTAGGTGATAAGTTCGGACTTAAAAAAGCACTATTGGTGGCTTTTTCGTGTAAAGCCATAGGGGTAGCACTTCCCTTGCTAAATACCAATATGATTGCACTTTTTGCTTCATCTCTACTCGTTGGTATGTTTACCCCTGGCACCGTAACACTCGTATCAACTTACACCTTAGAAATCGTTGGGACACAACTCCATACGAAAATTTGGGGGGTAATGACAATGGCCTTTGCTATATCGCAAGGCGTAGGTGCCGTTGTGATGGCTCATTACGCCCCACAAATCAACAGCTATAACGCCCTATTTATAATCAGTGCGAGCGCACTCATTTTATCGATAGTCTGCATTAAATTTACATCAACCAAAAAGTAACCATAACACTACTCAAAGGAGCAATTAAAAAAGGAATCGATCATGAAACTCTCCCCAATTATCTTCTAGATTTGGACGACCTTGGTATACGTCAGACGTAATAACTTTTATCGCTCTCAGTCTTCTATCACGGCAGACGGCAAAGCGTACGCTCCTTTCTGTATCACCTTTTCGGCATAATCAAAGCCAACCCTAAATCGAAAAACCCCAACTGGGTTAATCGACTTGGCTCCCAGTTTAGAGAAAGCTTTCCCAGCTTTGGTTCGAAAAGAAGAAGTCTGTGGATTGGTGGTGATACTGACCCGATTGTGACTGATGTCTTCCTCTGGAATAGAACCGGGTGCCTCTCCCACCAAGTAGTGAGCTCGCCCATCTTCGCTGTATTGGACTCGCCCTGAAGGAGCCTCTGTCGCGGTTCTCCTGCGGATCTTATCACCGCTTGTCGCGTATCGATATTCGAGCGATACTGGTAAGGTGATATTACCGTCGGCTTCAAAGAACATGGTCGGACGCTTGTCCAATCCCTGAAAAGCCGTCTCTACCGCTTCGGTGATATCTGACAGAGCATGACACAGCGTCACCGGGTCTCTTTCGGCTATCACTCCCACCACAAAACCGACAGCGCATCCTGCCACTGAAGAGACGATATCTCCGGCCAACCAAGCCGCAAAATCTTCCTTATCCTTGGTCGCAATTTCAACAACATAACTCCCAGAGGCGGGGGCCACTTTTAATGATATCTCCGGTTTGAAAGTAGTGCCCGGCGTCTTACCTCTCATCACTTTTTGCGTTTTCCACAAATTCAGTCTAGCTACCAGGCTGCCGGTAAATTTTTTGTAATAGATATCGTGTGAGCCCATGTAGCGCCAGTCGGTACTGTTGACCGACGTGAGCTGAAATGGCAGCTTACCGCCATGCTTTCTCACCAGCATTGGCAGAATATCAAAGCCAGCTTGTGATGCCTTCGCGTCTTTAAATTGTGGCATACTCCCGCTGACCACCTTTAATGCATCTCGGAAAGCAACCGACATCCACATCGTTGGCATATTACAGTCAGTGTCTGTATCGGTTTTGCAGTAGCCGTTAGCCGATTTTTTCCACGGATTGCCTTTCAGCGCTGGGCTTGGGGCATTGATAATCACCTCCAGCTCAAATACATCAACCAACCCCCTGAGATCCTGACTAGACATATCCAGCCCTAAGCGCAACAGCCAGGAAAATTTGCCATTACCACCAATGTGCTCATTGACGGTGTAGTAGTCCGGCCAGCCTTCCAACGTCGCAAAGCTATTGTCAGCAAATTGTATTGTTTGTTTGTCGACATTCGGATGCTGAGGTAAGTCAGCCAGCAAGATCGGCAACGCAGCGGTATGGAGCGAGGGGTCAATCAGAACCGCATCCCTGAAACGCGCGCCAGCATCTCCCGGTGATTGGCACTGACTGACGTTAACCTCAAAAATTTTACAACGCCACCAATTGACTAAATGACCCAATTCTTCGAAATAAAATTTATAAAAATCCGCACTGTCGCGTGACACCAGATCAGAATTCATAACGATCATCGCGTGTTGATCGGTAAAGACCAGACCGGCAGGACGCTTTCCTATGGCTGTAGAATCCACCCAATAGGGTTGGCGCTGCTGATAGTACGCTGGGTCAGCAATGACTTTATACAATTCATTAGTCACCTGATCGCGTGTCCATGATGTATAAGCAGGGTTGGATCTAGCCACATCTTCATATCCTGTTCCAAAAGAATGATTGAAAATGTTCGCCAGTTTTGTGGCGAAGAGGCTGCCGCCACTCGCATACTCAATCTCAGTCAGAGAATTCGAATCAAAGACCGTCGGGGCGCCTAAGAACGAGGCGAAGTTGCTATTCTGAGGCGTAAACTTTTGCTGGACATTGATTTCCTGCTCACTATCGCCTTGCCAGAAGTCATAGTTAATACGTTGAACTTGGGAACGCCAGTCAACCAGATTTTGATAGTCAGACTGGATAAGGTTTACTTCACCCGGTTTATCTCGCCACAGGCCCGCTTGACGAATGCTCTCAATCACCTCATCGCCTAAATCATTGATGGCATCGGAGACGACGTCTTGTAAACCTTCGCCAATAGTCGAGTCATTACTTAAATCAGTCAGCACGTCGGTCAGAAACTTTATTTCCTTTTGGTTTAACGCCCCTGGTTCAGTGGTGAGCTCGACCACCCCTTCGACTGCTTCTCCCACTGGACCCGCTAACCCCAATAACATGCGTCTGAGATTTTTCGCAGAAGGGTGGCGAGCATAATCGACAATGTGTTTGATTTCTGGGCCAACTAGTGGCAGATCTTCAATCGTCTTCAACAGAACATGCTCCGGGCTGGCGTCATTAAGGTACTTCGTCATTGCAGCCTGATAATCCATTTTGGCTTGTTGCGCGCTTTTATCGTAGCCTGCTTTAAGTGTTTTAAGGTCATCTAAGGTCTTACTTTCTTCCAGAAGTAGACCCGCAAAATGGGTTCCATCATTCTGAGCCCATGTTTCATGTAATTTATGCCAACGGCTCCCACGCGCCAGTTGCACTTTTTCCCGGGATGATTCTAGAGTCGCTTTATACTCTTGATTGAGAGCGTCGAGTGCATCTCGTAAATCCGTATACTCATCGGAGGTGACGCCACATGCTACCGCCATCCACCATACCCACGCCCACGCGCATTGCTCCCTCTTATCACGTTTTTTACTATCGACCCGTTTTTGTAAGGACGCGATGCGCGGGAGATAAATATCTTTTATTCTTTGCGCTTCATAGGCTTCCATCGTCGTGAAAAGAGTCTCCATATTACTCAATGTCGCATCGATGTTGGCTTGCACTGTTTGGTAGCGGAATGTTTGCCCTTGTGAGGCTGCTTTGGCACACCAGTGCCCAGGACTATCGGTTAAGGTCCGATTGCAAGTGACGGGCCGAGCACGACGGACAATGTCCGGATAGTCATTAATATTGCGGCCTTCCTCAAACCACTCGCCGCCAAGGAACGTCCAGATTTTTCTATCGCCAGTCGAAAGTCGATGAGCTTTCCCGTTGGGTAAATAAACTGTAACTGGTGACTCCGTCAGAATTACATCCACAATGACACGCTTGCTTTGCTCAATAGGTAAACGCTCTGTGTAGGTCCTCTCTATATAGCTCGTTTCTGTGTGGAACTCCGGGTAGGTTGTCCAGGGGATTTGTAGGATCCCATTAGCTGTGTAGTTTGGCGGGAAGGCCCCGTTCCTTCCTCCAACAGTTGAACGCTCTAAATATGTGCTAGTGTGTTCCAGCTCATAGGGCAACGTCAGACTCGTTAAGACACCTTGACCTAAAGGGTTCCCGTTGATTATTAACGTTAACTGATTAGTGTGCTTCAAATATTCCGCTATTCGCTGACCTTCGTCTCCCAGAGATAGCATAATGGAACGATTGGTGATCTCATCCCGCTGGGTGTAGTCAAGCTGGGTGATGCAGCGCTCTCCATCGATAGAGTAACATTGGGGCTCCCCTTGTAAGCTGTCCGAATACCACGAATTAAGCTCCGATGATTTGCCGGCAAACCATTTAAACTCACTGTTTTGGGCCAAATGGCATGAGTCATCGAGGCTTTCATAGCCAGTGAAACCTAATACGTTTTCATGGTTCCGCACTGCTGAGCGGGGAACAAAACCGTCGCGACTCCCACACTCTAGGATAGTCAGCCGCTCATAATCTAGCTCCTGGGTTGGCACATCAATGGTCGTTGTCCCGTCGTAGGTCAATAAACCAATCCGTTTTGAGGTTGGCATCACAGCATACAGAAAACCCTCACCAGCCTGACTGAGTGCTCTTTTAATTTTTAACTGAGGAAAATTTTCAGAAAAATCGTCACTTGGAGGGGCACTGTCTAACCGGGGATAGTTAAATCTGAGGCCATCAATAAGCCAGCCATCAGACCAGAATGAGATACTAATTAAATCTGGTTGAATCTCGTGTTCACTTTTGACAATGTTGGACGAAAAATCAGAACTGCCAAAGGATTTTTTATCTCCGTTGTTATAATGAAATTCGATTTTTACTATCGATGGTTCCTCAGCACTTCCCCAATAAAAGTTGCCGCTATATATGACCATTTTATTTAAACCAGCGGTATCTAAGGACGAAATGATACCGCCCTCACCACCGATCTGATAGATTTTTTCTTCAGAGTCATAAGTGTAAACAAATCCATCAATCGCGGCCCCGTGACGAATTGACAACTCATTGAGCTTACTCATCTCAACATTGACTGCGTATTTGGCATCAGTTCTGCCAAATTCATAGTGAAAAAACCTTTCGTTCGGAGACTGAAACGCTGAAGAAATAGTGCTGAATACCAAAAAAAATATCCCAAGAAACGTCTTTGTTCCTAAGAGAAATCTGCGTTCAATAACCATAGTGTCCCTCCAGCTTCCCCGTAGGGCGAATAACATAACTCTATTGATAATGAAATTAGGATAGCGAACAAATAAAGATACATAATTTATACATAATTATGTCTCTTTATCATAAATCTTAGTTTTCTCGTAAGCGTCTTCAAATCATTGAATTCCTAATATCGACACAGATATCGCCAAATAAGGCGGTATCTATCATTCTGAGTGGTATTCGGTGAGAGACGGACTATTTCTTCGATTTGAAGACGTCTTGTTGGTCAAGCGGCTGCAATTCTTACCGGAAGAGAGCGAGGTAGTAAGCGATAACCCAACCTATAAAACATGGGAAATCAGCAAAATGAGCGACTTCCACGCTTGATAAAAAACCTTTAGAAGTTTCAGTGACCCTGATGTAATCGTAGAACTTCACCTGTGTCCGGCTCTCTCTTCACTGATTTGTATAACAACTCATTAAATCGTGCCGAAACCAAGCAATTACTCTATATTTATTTTTATATAAAATAGAGCAATGTCTCTTGATTAGTATCTATATATGTATTAATTTAAATATTATTGTCACACGAAGAAAGGAGATTAAAATGATGACACTTAGCCCTTTTTACTTTTTTATCTCCCCGAGAATTTCTTGGTATACCCTTGATCCATCAATAAAAAACAAATCAGAAACATCTAATAGCTAATTGGAGTGTAAGTATTTAGCATTATAATATATGGTTATTTAGCCTACATTTATGCCAAATAAATTATAATCTACATTCGTCTCCTTATTTATAACTTGAAATCATCATCAAAATACGGGGGGGGGGGACTAACTTCGAATTTCACTGATGATGTAATATTAGATGGTAAAGTTATGCTACGACCAAAACTTGAAAACTTAAACACCTCTATTGGAAACTGTTTATTACAACGTAATGAATCAGGCGCAGAATTGATTCTTAGTAATAAAAAATCATTTTCTATCACAGCACCTGAGAGTTGTATACTTGAGACTCTCATTAAGAATGATAAGCTCATCTCTACCAAAGAAGAGTTGGTCATTTCCGCTTGGGGGAGCCCGGATATCATTGGTTCCAACTCTTTACCAGTTGCGATTACTAATCTAAGAAAAGTCTTAAAACTTGATAATATCAAAATCATTAATATTCCAAGAAAAGGTTACAAACTTAATATCCCTGAATCTGAAGCTTCGCTAGACTTACCTAAACAGCTAAAATTAAATCACTACCCTAAATACGCATTTTGGAGTATTTATTCAACGATCTTAATTACTATAATAATAGGTGGTTATTTCTATTTCTGGCATGAATTTGAGATTGTCAATGTAAATGTCAATAATCAATCTAGTCAAATATGTTTAACTAAAAAAGATGAACTAGAATTAATCTTAACATCTTCTGAAAAACAAGTCGCTTTTACCGCAGCCTCTCAGACGGTTCCATAATATCTCGTCATTTATAATTATGCTAAAGAGTACAACATATAATAACTGGCTCTAGTGTACGATTTATTTAAGGTAATTAAGTAAATCGTACAACCCTTTATCACTCTCTAACAACAAGGTAAAAAATTTGTCCTCGACTACTCTTAATTGCTATTTTTATTGGCTTTGTTGCGTAATTCAATGGAACTAAAACAAGAACCTACGATCTTATCAGCTAGCTCCACCCTCTCTCGTAGCCCTATGCCTAAGCCTTGTTACAAAACAACCAACTAGAAGCAATACAACCAATCACTCATTAACCGTGGCTCTCTGACCTTTTGGATTGATGAAGAAGCAATAAGCGGGTGGGCGCAAAGTAAACAGAATAAGCTCGGTAGACCGCGTCGGTTCAGTGATTTAGCTATCACAACAGCACTCATCATGGTGAAACGAGTTTTTTCTATGCCATTGAGAGCGCTTCAAGGATTTATCGACGGTTACAGATGGAGAAGTACTCCCTAACTTACTGAAACAAACACGCCGAAGTATCCTTGAGGTGTCTGGTGATGGCGCTTACGACACGAGAGCGTGTCACGCTGCTATTAAGATTAAGGGAGCCATTGCGCTTATTCCCCCAAGAGAAGGGGCAGCCTTCTGGGAGCGTGGTCACCCTCG
>NZ_JACJFF010000012.1:0-80954 GCF_014164465.1 Vibrio sp. SG41-7
TTTCAAGTAGATATGACAAACTAGAAAGGAATTATGCCAGCATGTTATCGCTGGCATTCATGTTAATGTGGCTACCGATGTATTGTTGAACGCGAAATGTACAGCAAAGATCAACACGCCCTAGTAACTTAGAGCGAAGGCTACAAAATAATATCACCCCTCATCAGTAAATTTTAATATCAATATAACGTACTAATATATTCCCAATCAGCACTCACTCTTAAAAACAACAACGGCGCTGATTGCCCCGAAAATGTGATTGCACTTTGTCCGACTTGTCATCGTGAAGCGCACTACTCAGTGGGAGCTGCCGATTTCAATGCAAAACTCATCGAGAAAGCACTAAAAATTGAAGAGCAACTGTTGTAAAAATTTCCGACAGGCAAAAGAAAGGCTCGCATGACTAGTGCGAGCCTTATGCAGTTTAGGGGGTAAACCACAATCTAGTTTAATCTTAAGATTAATTATTTAACTTATGAGCCATTATGCACTTGTGCGCATTGATATTCTATTTTTAAATGATTCACTGCAATTAATCAATCGATAAAAGTTAGCGTTTGGTCAATTTAAACCACATAAATAACAGTGATTTAGTGAACGACGTCTAGAAAATCATCATAAAATCCATAGAAATCAGATTTATAGACTTCTCATTTGCCAATACCCTTCACCATTGGTCGCGAGTTGGCTGTGTAAATAATCAAGCGTATCCGCGACCGTTCCAGCAATGCCTTGTGGTGGATTGAACAACAGTAAACCACTACCGATCAGGCGATCATCCCCCTTAGGATCACGAAGGCGAAGCTCCGACTTAATCGGACTTGGCAGCAAACCATCTTTCACTGCGGTCACACAGTGGTTCAAAATCAGTGAGCTCTTGTCATCCGTGTAGAGCGGGTACCAAATTAGTGCAGATACCTTCTCAGATTGCTGATACGCCTTAACTAAGGCATCGATCACCGCGAGATATTCTGAATCGGTTTCATAGGGTGGGTCGATAACAATCAGATGGTGGTTGTCATGTTTAGCAACGTCATCAGGTAACGCTTTAAGCCCATCACCTGCGCTAATCGTAAGCTTGCTTGAAATATCTAAGTTACATTGTAACTTCTCAATATTGGTTTGCAGTAAATCAGCTTCATCTTGCTGAATGTCTGAAAAATAGAAACTATCTTGGCTGCGACCTTGTTGGTAAGTGATGGCGGCAGAACCCGGATACAAAGAGATAAGTTGATTCGGATTGTAGTATTCCAGTACCGACATAAAAGAAGCGAATGCCGGAGGAAGATAAGCCTTATTACGCCACAAGTACCCGACCCCTTCAGCAAACTCACCGGCGTGATTACTTGGTGCGGTAGTTAGGTCATAACACCCTGTACCTGAGTGCGTGTCGATAACATTGAGGCGTGAATGCTGCTGCATTAATGACTGAACAAGTGCACTCAATACTGGATGCTTCAGTGCATCACCATGGTCGCCTACATGACATTGATGTCGATATTCCATTCCCTTGCCTCATTTCTACTAACGTCATCTAAACATACTTCATATCATGAGGGCTTGCCTGCTCAATCCATCGTTTTTTGAAATAGGCTCTCTTTTCTGTAACTGTTTGACTCTTATAAAAAATAAAGCCCCTCGTTTTGTTATAAACGAAGGGCTTTATTGACGTTACTGACTAAGTCGTCCTGTGAACGAATAGATAACCTAAGGGTACTCGCCCTCAACTTCTACTGGCGCTTTCACTTGGTAGTGACAAGGCTGTAAGCCAAGTAACTTAGGCAGTGTGATGCCGACAGATACTGAAGACCACGTACCGCTGACAATACCAACCACGAGTGCAATAGCGAAACCTTGCAGCGCAGCGCCACCCAGTAGCCAAAGCGCTGATACGGTAATTAGCGTTGTTCCTGAAGTCACCATGGTGCGTGAGAAGGTCGCTTTAACCGATTCATTGAGCAGGTTATCAGTATCACCGTTTGGGTTGCCGCGCAGCATTTCGCGTACACGGTCGGCGATGATGATCGAGTCATTCAATGAGTAACCGAGAATCGCTAGCACGGCCGCCAATACGGTCAGGTTGAACTCAAACTGAGTAAAAGCGAACAGACCCAAGATAAGCGTCACATCATAGATGATCGCGGCAAGCGCACCCAGAGCCAAACGCCATTCAAACCGTACACTCAGGTACAGCATAATCATTAGGAAACACACCAATACCGCCAAGCCACCTTGGTCAACCATGTCTTGACCCACTTGAGGGCCAACCACGCTGCTGTTAAGCACTTTTACTTGGTCACTTACCGATGACAAAGCATCCACTAAGTTTGGCTGTGGGGCGTCTGTCAGTTGGCTGTAACGAATAGTCCAGCGATCCTGTTCTGCCATACCGACTACTTGAACGTCTTGTTGGAAAGCCTTGTCGAGCTTGGTTTTTAACGCATCTTTGGTTACTTGATCAGAGAGTTGAACCTCGGCAACCACACCGCCAGTAAAGTCCAAACCCCAGTTAAAACCTTTCACTGCCACCAGCATCACAGAGCTCATGAACAGCACAATAGAAATCACAGACATCACCTTACGAAGGCGAGTCATATTGCTATTTGAAAAATAGCGGTCTGAAATAGTCATTTTTGAAGTACTCATGCTTAAATCCTTACATCGTGGCGTTGGTCACGCCCCCAAACCAAATTGATGATTGCTCGTGAAGCAAAAATGCCCGTAAACATACTGGTTAGAAGACCTAAGCCCAGTGTCAGAGCGAAGCCCTGAATCGGTCCATTACCAATGGTATATAGAGCCACAGCAACGATCATGGTAGTGACGTTAGCATCGAAAATTGACGAGAATGCGCTATCGAAACCACGATCGATAGAGCTAGCAAAGCTGCGTCCTTCTTTCATCTTGTCTCGAATACGCTCGAAGATAAGCACGTTGGTGTCCACCGCCATACCGACGGTCAGTACCAAGCCCGCAATACCCGGCAGAGTTAATACCGCACCCGGTAGCAGCGCAATCAAACCAAACAATGTGGTCATGTTAACCACCAATGCACAGTTCGCGACCCAACCTAAGCGGCGGTACCATAGCGCCATAAACGTTAGCGTAAGGCCAAGACCAAGTGCTAAAGCAGCAAAGCCGTTAGTTACATTTTCAGCACCCAAAGATGGGCCAATAGTACGTTCTTCAATGATGGTCACAGGCGCTGTCAATGACCCCGCACGCAACAGTAATGCAAGCTCTTGTGCGTCTGCCAAGCTGCCTGCGCCAGTGATTCTGAAGCGGCTACCCAGTTGAGATTGGATGTTTGCCACACTAATCACTTCACTGTCTTGCTTGCTGTTGCCCGCTCTATCACGGCTGTATTCGCTGTACACCGTTGCCATTGGCTTACCGATGTTATGACGTGAGAACTCGGACATTTTCTTACCACCAGAAGAATCCAGCGTAATGTTGACTTCTGCACTGCCCATCTCACCAATGCCACTGCGAGCATCAATAATGTGCTCGCCACTCAACACTGCCTTGCGGTCGACGACCACACGGTTGCCGTCTGAATCTTTCAGGGTTTGAGTACTGCGAGTGGCATTGTCGTACACCGAATAGAACGCCAATGAAGCAGTAGCACCAATCACGTCTTTCGCAGCTGCAGGGTCTTGTACACCCGGCAACTCGATACGGATACGGCTTTCACCTTGGCGTTGAATCGATGCCTCCGTGATGCCTAGCTCTTCAATACGGCTGCGCATGATTTGCAGGTTTTGTTGAACCGTAAGGTTGCGTAGCGTTCTTTGCTCTTCTTCAGACTGAGTTAACGTTAGCGACTTGTCTGAGCGGTTACGTAGCCATTGTGGGAACTCTTGACGAATCAGCTTCTGGGCTTTTTCGAAATCGGCGTCGGTACGGAAATCAAACTGAACTTGGTTGTTCACCACTTTACCGCGGGCATAACGCACTTCGCTGGTGATCTCGTCGACCATCGCTTGAGCTTGCGCGTGATAAACTGGCTCCATATCCACTTCTAATAAGAACTGCACACCACCACGTAAATCAAGGCCTAACTGAATCGGCGCAAAACCCATGTCAGTTAGCCATTTAGGTGCTGCGGGTTCCATCGCTAGCGCAACGGTCGCGTTATCCAATAGACGCTCATTCAGCACCTCTTTGGCTTTCGCTTGTTGTTCAGCGTCTTCTAAGATCACGACTAAACGTTTGTCTTTTTGAAATGCCGATTTAGCTTGGATGCCTTCGCTCGCAAGGTATTGAGTAATTTGAGTCGCATCGATTGTCTGCTCAGAGCGATTGCTGATTTGAACCGATGCATTCTCGCCATACCAAGAAGGTAAAGCACTCAGAACCATGATGATAATGGTGGCGATAAGCACCGCGTATTTCCACTTTGAATAGTGGTTGATTTGTTTTCTTGGAATGCGTTTTTTCACAGTCAAGATCTCTTCTTTTTACCAATCACCGTAAATACGAGCTCAAAAATAGCACCGGAAAAAAGCAGTGAACGAGCGTTTTAACCAGCTAGGATGACCAGTTATTTACTACGATTGGTATAACTAATGTTTTGCGAACACGATCGATAGCTGAAACCAGAACAAGCTGATTGAACGGTAGTGATGCTAAAGCTGATGTCGCTATGTTTGTGTTGGTTAATTGGCGAGTTCAACAGGCACGCGAGGCGACCATCGATACGACCAATTTAGGGTCAAACGATTAGCTAAGAAGTTCTCGGAAATGCGAGTATTGGATGTTGCCCTCTTTCCACCCCGAAAGCCGGGAAGACGGAGAACTCACAATACTGGTCCAGTGCAGCTTGGAATCCAACAACGGCGTGTTGAAGAGCAGGGAAGCCAGTATTGAGGGGGGAGAGAAGTCAATCAGTAAATGATAAGCTGGCTCAAGATCGGCCACGCTTTCTTGCTCGTTACTGAGCATACGTCTGAAGTTTGCAGCTTGGAGGCTCGACTCTGTGTCGTGATAGTTGGAACTGTCACCAGAAGGATCGGTGCCAAACTGAGCTTTGTTGCACTCAAAGTAGCTCGACGGGTTATCCGTAGCGGCTTGTTTACACTGTTTTATCGAGGAAGATTGTTCATTCTGTGAAGATTGCTCTTGAGCCGAGTATATTTGAAATGGCTTAGAAGGGAACGAATAGCCGTTAGAGTTCACTAAGCCAAAGCTCAGTAAAAACAACATTAAGACTAATCGGGTACCTAATTTAAGCAATCTAATATCCAAACAACATTCTCGTAGATCGTCAATCTACAATACAAATGAAACGCTGTCTTGATTTAAAACATTTTTTTAGAAAATGATACGATGCAACCGATTAGGCACTCACGGCATTTAGATTTATATACCTCAAAAAGAGCTCAACAAAGCTTGGTGCATAGATATTATGAATGGTGTAAAAACAAGAAAGCCAAGCGATGCGCGCTTGGCTTTGGGTTAAGTGTTTCTGTCTGCTTTAGGCTTTAGGCTTTAGGCTTTAGGCTTTAGGCTTTAGGACGCATGATGTTCTTAACCTTACGGCTATTTTCACCAAAGATGCGTTGGACAAGTTGATTCATGTCTTCACGAGAAATTGAGTTAACCGTCGCTTTCACGTTAAACAAGGCTTCTACACCATAGTCGTGCAAAAGATAACGAGACACGAACCATGCTTGATCAACAACACTAGTATCTAAAGGCGTAAAGTCCGCTTCTAGTTGCTTGCCTGCCGCTCTAATCTCATCATTTGATACGCCCTTCAGAAGGTCTCCAATCACTTTATCAATCGCGACCTCTATCTTATCGGCATTTTTAGGGTCGATCAGCGCACCAATAAACCAGTCATGGCTTGTATCACCATCTTGCGATACACAGTAAGCATAAGGTGAGTAATCTAGACTTAAATCTTCACGTATGTACGCGTCTAAACGAGTAACAAGCAGGCGTTGCAGCATGTCTTCCATAAAGATATCTTTCGCCGTTTGCCCTCTTACTATTCCAGTTTGCTCGGAAGGCTCCGCAATGACTCTTAGCATGTACTCAGTGCTATTAGCCGTGTTGACCGACAAATCAATACGCGCTTTAGATGGGTGCTTGTACGCGACGTTAAAGTCAGGCACAACGGCTTTTTCCAATGGAATAGAAGCCAAGTACTGGCGAACCAGAGGTTTCAGTTCACTTGGATCAATGTCGCCCACAATAACCAGCTGATTATTTCGGAATTGACCAAACAACTGCTGATGGACGCTCTTTATCTCTTCAACAGAAACCGTTTCCACACTTTTACTATCGAGCAACACATGATCACTGTCCGCTTGATAGGTATTTTGGTTCATTGCATATCCGAACTGACCAGTAGGGCTTGCTAAGTAAGAATCTCGATTTTGAATGAATTCTTGCTTAACCGCCTCCAGTTGCTCTGGCGATACCTTGACTGATGTAACGATCGCGTTGAGTGCAGCAAAAGTTTCCGCTAAGCCATTACTGGTAAGCTTAAATTCGACGCCATGGTGAGTAAAATCGATAAACGGATAAACCTGAATATCTTCACGATCCAAATGCGCATTAAGCTCCGTTCCTGAAAAACTGCCAACACCACTTCTACCGATAGCAGCAAGAGCTAACTCTGACGCTGGATATAACTTAGGATCGAGTGCTGCCATACCACCTAAGCTTGTGTAATAAATACCTATGTCATCGCCTGCAAGATAGTCACGCATATACCACATATCGATACCATTGCTAAGCGTCCACTTTTGAACATATGGGTCTACATACATCTGTTCCACTAACTCAATATCGCCTTGCGAACTAGGAACAGCAAAAGCACTGCTGGTCACCGAAAACAACGGTTTGGCACCCTTTTCGCTATAAGTTGCTTTCAAGCTCTCGATGGCTTGGGTAACCGCAACTTTATCTTCACTTTCATTCATACCAACCACTACGAAATAGTCGCTAGAAAGCAAAGCCTTAATATTGGCATTAATCACATCAAGATCGAGATTTGCGACAAACTCTTCAAGGCTCGCTTCATAGTCTCGTTGTGATTGCACGATTTGTTCGTTCACTAAAGCCGTCGCTTTCTGGTTAGCGTGCTGTACGCTGTCCATATTGTCCCAATCGATCTCAACATTATCGAGTAAGTCTTGATAATAATGCTGTTCGCTAATTATCTCATTTTCAGAGACGCCATAATCACGCAGAGATGCCAATGTGGCGATTAGCTCCTTTTGAGTCACCTCACGAGCGCCGACAGGAAAGCCAACATCCACCAATGAATAGCGCTGATATTCCATAGAATAATGTTTGGAACTTATCCATTGAGTTGGCAAAGCCGCATCATTGAACTTGGTATTAAGTCGCTGCCTGATCAGTTGCTGTACTGTCTCATCAAGCCAAAGTTGATGCTGTTGCGCGCGAGTGTCTACCGCACTTGCCCCTCGGTTGATCATCAAAGAGATACTTGGCGCTTCCGATTCTGCATACTCAATATAGTCACCTTCATTAAAGGTGGTAATTCTTTGTTTTACTGGCTTGGGAGTTTGTCCACGCTGCCAATCTGAAAACTTCTGTTCAATTAATGGAATGACGGTTTTTGTGTCAATGTCACCGGAGACAATCACCTCAACGTTCTGAGGTTGATACCAAGTCTGATAAAAGTTATTTAGCCCTTGGGAAGTCGCGCTGAGTACAGACTCTTTAGTACCAAGTGCATCTTGGCCTTCATACTGGCCACCCTCAATGAAGTGGTCTAAAAACTGTTCTGCGAATGGCTTGTCGTCTAAGCGTGCATAACGGAACTCACCAAGAATCACACCTTTCTCTTTTTCAACTTCTGAGCTTGATAGGTCCAGAGCATCACCAATGTCACGCATCCACGTCAGGGCTGACTGTAATTGGACATTGTCAGGTAAATCTAATTGATACACAGTTTCTTGATAAGAAGTGTAGGCATTGATATCAGCACCAAAGCTAGCGCCTGCATCTTCGAATAGACGAATCACGTCATTTTGAGAGAAATTTTTACTGCCATTGAATGCCATGTGCTCCAAAAAGTGCGCATAACCTTCTTGTTGGTCAGTCTCTTGGAACGAACCCGCGTGCACAACTAAACGAACAGATACGGATTCTTCATGATCTGGATAAACATGGTAGGTAAGGCCATTTTCTAGTTGGCCTGATGTCCATGCCGGATCCGGCTGGATTAAGGTTTCGGTGATACTTGATGTTGAACTACAGCCAACCAAGGTGAGGCATACAGCCGCCGCTAAATAATATGTTTTCATAACAACCTCTTAATGTCATTCATCGACAATATACAGATTGAGTTAACGATTATTATTTAATATTGAACCGGATGAGTATCTTTGTGATCTAGATCTTTATTTTATAAATCACTATACGTTATGTAAGATCGACTGTGCTCGTTTAAAGCAGCGTTTTGATAGAGCCTAATACATCCATTTAAACTCGTTGACTACATCCTTTTAAAATCAATAGCTACATACATTTAAGCTAGTTCTCTACATCCCCTTAAACAACGCTTGCGAAGCACGGCTGATCGGTAGCTTCTCGCCTGACACATAAGCCGACATCTGACCTGAGAGCCCTTTCTTCACCTTATCAATGGCCGACACTTTAACCACCACCGAGCGATGGATCTGCCAAAACTCATCAGGATTGAGCTGGGCAATCAACTCTTTTAGCGACACGCGAAGAATATACTCCTCTAGCGAACTGCCTTGGCCTTTTTTGAATATAGACACGTACTTGTCTTCCGCTTTGAAGTAAGCCACATCATCGACTGCGATTAAGTGAATGTCCTCTCCAACGCTAGCCTTGAGCCACGTTAGATGTTTCTTCTGCTGTTGATAAAGGGGCTGCGATAGATAAGGAGGCTGCGTTTGCTGGGAAGACGATTGTGATAACTGTTGAAGCTGAGCCATTAACGCTGTGATATCGGGCTGTACTGAGGTGTCACCAGGCTGTTTTTGACGGCTTAACAAACGCGCTTGCACCTTCTGACATGTGGCCAGTAAGCGTTCTTCATTGATTGGCTTAAGTAGATAATCCATCGCATTGTGCTCAAAAGCTTTGACCGCGTATTCGTCATAAGCCGTAATAAACACAATCAATGGCGGTGAATCTAGCTTGTTCAATTGTTTCGCGAGCGAGATACCATCTAGCTCTGGCATTCGAATATCGAGAAAAGCCACGTCGGGCTTAAGCTGCCGAATACTCTGCATTGCCTCCAAACCGTTTTGTGCCTTGCTGACGATTTCTAGCTCAGGCCAAACCTCAGCAAGGCTCTTGTCTAAGTGATGCCTTAACAGTGCTTCATCGTCTGCGATTATCGCCGTTACGCTCGGCTGTACTGCTGGGTTGTTCATGGTTAGTCCTTTAAATTCACACTGTAAATCGTCTATTTTTCGTCACTGCTCAGTGTTTTCTGGTCTGTAATTCTAGGCAGCTACGTTAGTCAGCGGTAACAAGATCGTCGAGACTACCCCGCCTTCAGCGTGTTCAGTAATCGTGAGGCTCGCCTTATCACCATACAGGGTTTCGATTCTTTGACGAATATTGCTCAACCCAACACCGTGCCCCGTATTCGCAGAAGGCGTTTTCAACCCAGCGCCATTATCAGCCACTTCAATTTTTAGCTGCTGGGCTTGTTGAGTAATACGAATATTCACTTGGCCACCCGCCGCTTTGGGTTCTATGCCATGCGTAAGTGCATTCTCGACCAAGGGTTGAATCAAGAACGGTGGAATCACCTGCAAATCGCTAATCTCGTGTATTTCAATCGAGAACGTTAAGCGCTCACCCAAACGTATCTTTTGGATATTAAGATAAGCGTCTAACAAGTCGACCTCTTGTGCGATGGTCGATTGCTCGGTGCGGCTGTTTTTCAAAGTCACGCGCAATAAGTCAGTCAGTTTTTCGAGCATCAACTTGGCTTTCGCGCTATCACTCTCAATCAACACATTGATGGTCGCAAGTGTGTTGAACAAGAAGTGCGGTTCAATTTGGCTTTGCAGTTGCTTAAGCTGACTGAGCACCACCACCTTTTCTTGATCGGCCTGACGACGCTTGGCCACTTCCAATTCGTTATCGGCGCGTAGTTGTTGCTCTCGTGTATAGAAGTAGTAATAGCAAACCGAACAGAAGATCACACCGAGCAAGACTACGGATTTAAGGTCCGAGATATTGGCTCCAAAATATCCGTTCAACCAATAGTGCGCGTTCAAGGTACCAAAGGTCATCGCAATCACCATTGAGATCCCTACATCAAACACCTTTGATTTCCTCTTAAACACCTCAACCAAGATAAAAGAAGAACCCACCGCACTGTAGCCAAAACCAAAGCTTATCGCGAGATTGACCACAAGACCACCGCCCCAAATTGTCTGTGTGGTGATGGCGATAACGAAACAAAACAGAGTGGTCAGCGTAAAGCTTTTAATCCATGGAAACTTACTGTTTGAAAAAGTGTTCATTAAAATCGTCCTTTGATATTTAAAAGAATCATATGGCTATCGGATAAGTTGGCGTAAGCAGAATCACTTTTACCGCCTAGAAAGCGTGCAGCAAGTTCCAAATCCAACGATGAATGGCCATTATCTAAAGCCTGATAGTTGAGCCACTGGGTCGCAATAAAGCCGCCGTCTTGAGGAGACAACATCACATCGAATGTTGGCGTGATATCTTCAAGCCAGCCATGTGTCGAATCCAGAGACCAATGAAACATGATGCTGTGTTGAACCAAATTGGCGTGTTGATAACCTTGCGCGTAAGAGCCTGCCAGTGATGCTGTCATCGGGTTAACTGACAAAGACTCGGCACTTTCTATTGCGCTTTGCCATTCAGAGTTGCTCCACGCTCGGCTATCAAACCAGTATTCCAGAACGACATTATGGCCAGTGTCATTGGCCCATGTTAATCCTGCCAACGCTTGATAAGCCTCGCCCTGCTCTTCAAGATAAACTGGTTTAAGCATTGAATTAGGCTGACTGTAGCCAAGGCTTTGTCGTTGATAGACAACCGAGCCATGAAACTCCCACGCGAGGTTCAACACCGACACTAAACTCGCCCCAAGTAAACCATGGCGTACATCGTCGTAATAGGCGACCCATTGATATTCGTGATCGCCTACTAGATTGTAACGACGCACCCCAAAGCCTTGTTGCTGGTTCTGCTTTTCGAACTCATTCACGTCCTGAGAAGTCCATGACGAATCGCTGTAAAGCAGTGTCCATTCGCCCGTCATATCAAACAGTGACGCCGAGGCAACACCTGCGCCCTCTTCTGCGACAATGCCCACTGGATTTTGTCGATAAGGCTTGATGATGTCTAAAGGTCGGTAGCCATAGCCTACGCCCCAATCAAGGCGAACCTTGCCCAGCGTGACATCAAGATAATGGTCACCGAACGCTGAATTCGACAGCTCAACCCCACCTTGCCAGAACAACTCACGCACAATAAATTCCGATTCAAAGCTCGCCTCTTGCCCTTGAGGGTTGTTGCTCAGAATATCGTTGGCTTTCACTGCAAACAGGCCAAGCCAATTCCCATAGCCAACCTCTAGATCCAACAAACCATTGAGTGACTGACGATTGTCAGGTGCTAAAGGGCTAAATGGTGACTCTCTCGATTCAACCGACTCAGCGCTCAATTGCCAATCCCACGCCAAGCTCAGATCGTCCGCTTGAATCGTGTTACTCACACAAGACAAAGCAAGCAAAGTAGCGATTGAAGACTTGATGTGGAATCGGCGATTGGAAGCTTTCATGACGCTCACCTACAGCCCAGACACGCTGTTACGCGATAAGTAAGCAGGGTTGTAGTATTTGTCTGCCAAGCTTTGTTCAATCACTTCGCGATACTCAATCACGGTTTTCTTACTTGGCTGTATCTTATCGAGCAAGGTCATCGACACCACTGTTGGTAATCCATCACGCACGCCTTCAGTAAACCACGCTTGTTTCGCCAGTTTTCCAGAACGCAGATACAGATCCGCTTTAACTGGAAACGCTCGGTCTGTCGTTAACCACAGATCAATCGATTGATAGCTGGCACCCTTGGTTTTCGCCATTAGCTTTAGGTGATGGGTATCGAGCGTCTCGCCACTTGGCATCTCAACTCGTTGCTCAGCAACCCACTCACCTTGGTAATCTTCGCTCCAAGTGAGCGTCGAGATGTCCCCCACCGAGGCTTCACCCAATAGCTTTTGCATCGGTGTGATACGAATTGGTCGGCGAGATTTCGGCATCAGTAGCCAATAGTTGTCTTCAATCATCAGCATCTTTTGCCCAGCCTCGACCGCCGACTTGAACACGACCAACGACTCTCGATTTGGTCTTGTATAGACGTTGTATTCACGGGTTTTGTCCAGTTGCTCGTCTTGATACAACGCCACCAAAGACACTACCTTAGAGGCTTGTGCGCTGTTCAACCGGTAGCTATCTGCCTTGGCGATCATCTCTGTGACTTGTTGTGAATCGACTGCCCAGCTTGGCGCCGATGCTAGAAGCGAAGCCAAAACAGAGCCCAACGCGAAAGCCAAACCCAAGGTATTGAATGAACGAGTTAATCTAGACATAAACCAGTGCCTCCGTGATTGGCTTATTCACGCCTTTGCGAGCAGAGAAATAAGCAGCCAGCAAACATATCGTCAGCACACCCAAAGTGGCGTAACCAACCAATTCCAATGAGAAGTAAATGTTGAGTGGGTAGCCCTCGGTTCGACCCGGAGGTGGTGGCATTTGTATATCAACCACCAGCAATAACACCGACACTAAGCCACTCACTAACGCACCGATCGCACTGCCAATCACCGCCAGCAATCCCGCCTCTTTTAAGAAGCCTGCGACGATTTCAGAAGGGTAACTACCAAGAGCCGACAAGGTGCCAATTTCACGAGTGCGCTCAGTCACCGACATGGTCATGGTGTTAAACAGCGACACAAACACCACCAATGCCATCACCGCGCCCATGATGCCGAAGATCCGGTCGTAAAGATCTTTAACCTTGGTGTAGAAAAACGCGCGATCTTGCCATGGAGTGATCTCGATCTCTGTGCCTTGATCGCTTTGGCTCACACTATTTCGATCTAAAGCTGTTTGGATACGCTGTTGAACGGTCGAGGTCTTGCTTGTCTCAAATAGGAACACCGACAAGGTGCTGACTTTGTCTGAGGCCAAAAGCTCTTGGGCTGTGGTGATGTGTACGTAAAGCTGACGCTTATCCAACTCAGGAACCCCTGTCGAATAAATACCCTGCACCTTAAAATCAAAAGCGTTCAAAGCACCGTCACTGGTGGTCGCGAGCAGTGTTACCCAATCGCCAACGGCAACTTTGAGGTTACGAGCAAGGTCAGTTCCCAGCATCACTTGAGGCTCTTGGCTGTCGTATCTTGGGGATTTCACATCCGACAGGGTTTGCCCGCTGCGCACATCAAGGAAAGGTCCTTTCATATCGAACTCACGCTCATTCACACCCGTCCCCATAAAAATGGTCGATTTGCTGCCGTTAGAAACCAAGCCACTAAAATAGACTCGCGGCTGCACACCACGCACTTCACTATCTCCAATGATGCTCTTGGTTAGCGCTTGAACGTTGTCCAGACCATTGCTCAGCGGCATGTCTTCGTCTTGTTCAAAATAACCCGGTGTGCTCAAAGTAAGATGACCAGTATCGCGCGCGGTTGATTCACGCAGAGATTCATAGGTGTAAAGCCCGTAACCACCGGCACTGGTGAGTGCGAAAACCGCAATCGCGATGATCAACACCGAAAGCAAGCTACGACGACCGTTTCTTAATAAGTTAAGCCAAGCCAAACGCATCGAAGTTGGAAGTAAAAACGTGCTCATTCTTTGTGTTAACTTGCCCATGAGATAGCCTCCGTTGCTGTGACTTGTGGCACCAGTTGGCCGTCGATAAGTTCAATTACTCTGTCACAACGGTGCGCCATTCTTGGGTCATGCGTTGCGACAATGAAAGTCGTGCCCATTTCGTGGCCGAGCTCTTTCATAATGTCGATCACTAGGTTGGCGGTGTGGCTGTCTAGGCTGGCGGTCGGCTCATCGGCAATCACTAAGCTTGGGTTGTGGATCAGTGCTCTGGCTATTGCGACACGTTGCTGCTGACCACCAGAAAGATTGTCTGGGCGGTGATGAACGTAATCCCCTAGCCCAACACGCTCTAACATCTCTTGCGCTCTGCTCTGCTGTTCTTGCTTAGAGCATTGGTTCAGCATCAATGGATAAGCGATGTTCTCAAGCGCCGTCATCACAGGAACCAGATTGAAACGCTGAAACACAAACCCCAACGACTGACGACGAAAACGTGCAGCGGCGATTTGCTCTGTCGGATAAGGTTTGCCGTCAATATTGATCTGCCCTCGGTAGTCCATGTCCAACAAACCCAAAATATTCAAAAGTGTGCTTTTCCCTGAACCCGACGGGCCACATAACGCCACCATTTCACCGCGTTGGATATGTCCATCGACCCCGTTTAATGCATCAACACGTTGACCGCCCGTGACATACGCTTTGCCGATATTTTTAAATTCAATCATTCCCTTGTCCTCTGATTACCCATCATTCTTAAGCGTTCGCTGTTGTTAATAAGCTTAAGTAAACCGCTATTTAGCATTCGCAGCTGTTACTTGGCTTTCGCTATTAGGGCTTTAGCCGTCATTGTCTCGATGTTGCCAGCATCAGCAGTTTCCATTTGTTCTAGCCACACCTGTGCTTGCTTGAAGTCTTCAGCACGAATCGAAGCGGTAATGGCGTAACGGTAAATCCACGAGGTCGCAGCGAAATGCTGTTGTTGGAAATCATCTTCCGCGAGTAACGAGAGGAACAGGTCATAACCACGATCGAAATGGTTAAACATGTCTGGCAGAGAGGTGTAAGTAACGGCGGCCATTGCGCGAGTCAGGTAAGAATCTGGTAGCCCTTGAACACGAGGTTGCTCATGAATTGGTTGGTCTTCGTCTTTCAACAGCACCAGTGATTTATTAATGGTGGATAAGCCCTTTTCCACATACTTCATCTTGTTCCAAGGTAAGAACGCATCACGCCCCATCAGGGTTTCTGTGCTGCCTAGATAAACCAAAGTCAGTGGCGTAGCACCATTTTGTTGTAACGTGTCATTCAGGCGTTCATACGCTACTTCAACCAAGTCTTCATTGCCTTGCGCGGCTTGATTATAGATATCGAGCACGTCAGAGCTTGGGTTAGCCAAAGCTAATGACGGTGCAAAAGAAACAAGCGCAATCAGCAATGAACGCTTAAGCAGAGAAGTGGTAGAGCCTGAATTAAATGAGTGTGAAGTAGTCATGATTTCTAATCCCTTTCAAATGTTGACGTTGAAAGGTTAACTAGAATTTGTCGTGCAGTTTTATCAATGCGACGAATGGTAATTACGAGGAGTGAATGGTTGAGTTGAGGTGTGAATGGGGAACAGAAGTCTAGAGAGAATAAAGAGCTTGTTTACGGCAACAAGCGATATCCAGAAAACAGATAAATCAGGACGCAAGTCAGTTGTCGATTAAAGGCTTTTGAATCCTAATGCCAACTACAAATCACGAAGAATCGACCTAAATAAGAAGATTACAAGCTCAAAGAGCCTGTAACCTTTTGACATTATAGTGATATAGATTTGCTCTGCTTTTAGTTTTTATCCATGGGTCATCTTTGTTGCAAGTGCAAATCGATTCCAAGCATTAATCATGATTATTTGCATCATAGACTGTGCGAGTAACTCTTCTCCTAATAGGCTTAGACATTGCTGATAAGTAGCATCCGAAACCCCCGCATTCGAAATCAGCGTCATTTCATCCGTTAGGGTCAAGATGGCCCGCTCAGTGTCACTAAATAATGGTGACTCTTGCCATGCTGAAAGAGCAAACAGTTTCTGCTGTGAAATATCGATCTTAAATGCTTCATCTGTGTGCATTTGAATACAGTAAGCACATTTGTTGATAATAGATGCTCTGATTTTGATCATCTCTTTTAGCTCACTAGATAACTCCACGTCAGATAAATAACCTTCGATAGACAGCATTGCATTTAAAGCGTCAGGTTGAACTTGCGCGAGATCGATACGTTTTAACATTTGGGCACCCTAATTTGATTGATGGATATCGCTATCAATGCGACAACGTTATTGTGCACAATTCGAAATATAAGCAGAATACACATATTATATGAATCAGTTATGCACAAAACGCAAAGGTGAGCATGTGTTAGATCTAATCAAAATATTTGACCAAGTCGTGGAATCTGGAAGTTTTTCTAAGGCAGCTCAGGCTCTCAATATGGCTCCATCTTCGGTCGCAAGAAATATAGATAACCTCGAAAGTAAGATTAAATCTTCGCTTTTTAAACGCAGTACACGACAGTTAATACTGACTGAAGAAGGTCAATATTTTTACCAAAAATCAGCCAAAATCTTACAAGATAGCAATAGCCTTTTAGAAGAAATGCAAGGAAATCAAGGTATTCCAGAAGGGTTACTGCGAGTTTCGGTTTTTGAAAGCTTTGGTAATTTGTGTCTTACTCCATTAATTCCAGAGTTCCTTGAGCGATACCCTAAGATACAAGTTGAGTTAGAGCTGGATAACAACGTGGTCGATTTAAATAGTGAGAATATTGATGTCGCTATCCGCATTGGTACACCACAAGACAGTCGACTCAAAGCTCGTCACCTACTCACAAATAACACATCATTGGTTGCAGCTCCGTCGTATATTGAAAAGTACGGAACTATCGATAAACCCGAAGAGTTACAAGATCACAACTGTTTGTTGATAAGCCATGAACGGCAAAGAAACTATTGGTACTTTAAGAAGAGTGCAGTTAACAAAAAAGTGCTAGTCACAGGCAATTTGATATCAAAAGGTGGCTCACCTCTTTTACATGCCGCACTTAACGGGGTTGGCGTGCTTTTGTTGTCTGACTGGATGTTAAAGCCGTACTTGGAAAATGGACAGCTACGGGAGTTACTTCCTCAGTGGACATCAATGCACAATGAGCAAGGGAGTGGTGAAATATTCGCTATATATAAAAATACTCAATACCCAAGACCTCATATCCGTTTGTTTATTAATTTCTTAGTTGAGAAGTTAGAACCTTTGAAGCGCGTTCATCAATGCGACGAATGGTAATAACAAGGCGTGAATGGTTGAGTTAGGGCGTGAGGTGAGGAAAAACCACGAGTAGTGCAAAGAATAAAAAGGCTAGGTACGCCTAAAGCCTCTTATCAACTTCATAAACTTTTAACGATCATTGAGCGAATCTGCAAGGAAATCGATAAACAATCGTAGTTTGAGTGGCATTGGATCTCGCTCAGGGAACAATGCATAGACATTTTTCTCTGGCATCAGATAGCTAGGTAGCAAGGGCAGCAATTCCCCAGACTGAATGGGTGCATTAGCAATAAAGTCGGGAAGCCTAGCGATCCCAAGCCCTGCCATAGTCGCACACAGTAATGCTTCGCTGTTGTTGACTCGGTAATTGCCTTTCACTACAACGCTGGTCACCTGATCTTGGTGACCAAAAAACCACTCGGCGCTCTCAGATGTATGACGATAGAGCAAAGCGTTGTGTGCACTGAGTTCGCAGATCTCGGTTGGGATCGACAAACCATTCTCATCAAAATACGTAGGCGAGGCGCAGATAACGCTACGGACGCTGGTTAACCGCTTCGCCACTAAACTCGAGTCATTTAAATCCCCAGCTCGAATCGCAACGTCATATCCTCCTTCGACAATATCGACGTAACCATCGTCCATCGTCATGTCGATGTGAATATGAGGGTAGCGTTTAAGAAATTGTGGGATGAGAGGGGCCAATATCAGACGACCAAAAGACATTGGTGCACTAACCCGCAATGTGCCAATTGCCTGATTTTGCTGACTGGTTGCTGCATCTTCAGCTTTTTGCAGCCAATAATTGGCTTTGGTG
Organism: Vibrio sp. SG41-7; assembly: GCF_014164465.1. NCBI lineage: Bacteria > Pseudomonadati > Pseudomonadota > Gammaproteobacteria > Vibrionales > Vibrionaceae > Vibrio > Vibrio sp. SG41-7. The sequence continues at coordinate 17,970 of NZ_JACJFF010000012.1, forward strand.
AGGTGATCATAAAACTGCTCACCCGATTCAGTAAGCGATACTTGGCGCGTAGTACGATGCAGCAAACGCACTCCAAGACTCGACTCTAGTTGGATCACCCGCTTGTTGACCGCCGAACGTGACACGCCCAGTTCACGCGCTGCGCCCGCAAAGCTCGATTGTTTTACCACCGCAAGGAAATAAGGAATAGCGTCTAAGTGCTGCATGATTGTCGCCAATTTGGATACAGTGTGGAGAGTGTAGAGCCTATTCTCTAATCAATCTAGGTCTTTTATGCTGATTTCATCGACTTCAACAATAGAGTAAGACATGAAATCACTGATAAAACCGGCAGCGGAAAAAAGGCACATTAATGGTATCGGTCGGCAATTCCAGTCTCCGCTATACGTGGTCAGCATTGGCAGTCTTGTCGCCGTGAATTTTGCGTTAGCCAAATATGCTGTGACCATTGGCATTCCACCGATTGATGTCGCGATTATACCGATGGCAGGTGCAGCTATATTGTTGATGACGTTATTGGTTATGCGAGGTCAGCTCAACCGAACGGCATTGGTGCATTACCGTTATTATCTTTGGGCTGGTTTACTGGGCGTCGCAATCCCTAATCTGGCGTCAACCTATGCCCTACAATCTCTTAATACCAGTACATTCAGTGTACTCGTCACTTTGTCGCCCATTTTTACCTTGTTATTCACCTTACCTTTTCAAGAATCCTCGTTAACCTGGCGAAAAGTACTCGGGATCATGGTTGGGGTCGTTGCCGCACTCTCTGTGACTTTGTCACCACAAATGAATACGTCATCTCCTTGGTCAGCACTGGCCATTGCGCTACTCGTACCCATATTTTTGGCTGCTGGCAATGTCTATCGCAGTCGCGCGTTCCCCCCTCTTGCCAATCCAATTGTTCTAGCCGCTGGCATGCTGACACTACAGAGCATGATATGGCTTCCGTTTACTCATGCGGTCGATGGTGAATTCATTCCAAACGGATCTGGCGTACTCGCGCTCATGGCAAGCTTATCAGCACTCAGTTACTTACTGACGTTTCGTTTTCAGCGAATCACCGATGGGCTGGGCTTTAGCCAAGTGGGAAATGTGGTGACCGTCGTCGGCGTTTCCATTGGGATCACGTGGTATGGCGAGCCATTAACGCTGCAATTGATCGCCGCCGTAATACTGTTGTTGATAAGCCTGTACTTATTTAATCACGCTAAATCTTAATCTCGTTCAGATCCAAATTAGTTCAAATTCAAAGGAGCAATTGCTATGTCACCATTAATCGAACAGACAAAACATCTATATCAAATCGTCGACCAAAAGGATGTCCACGCCCTAATGGCACTACTGCATGATGACGTGTCGTTTCATTTTTCGAACGCCGCACCAGTAGTAGGAAAGCCAGCTGTCGAAGCGGTAAACGCAGCGTTCTTTGGATCAATTGAATCAATGACACATACGTTTTCTGGGATCTACGTAAACGATGATACGGTTGCGTGTGAGGGGCAAGTGGATTACGTGCGCCTAAATGGCAGCGCGTATACCGCTAAGTTCGCGACTTTCTTATCTTTCAAGCAGGGGATAAAATCTTTGCGGATGTCTCTGAATTGTAATGCAGACAAACCTTAAGTAAGCATGTTTGCCCAATTGAGAGCATCAGAGCTAGCAATTTACCTATTCTTTTATATGAAGACTGGGAATTCACCAAAGCACAAACCAAAAAAAATAGCCGCTAGTGAGCGGCTATTTTTAATTATCTAAACGAAGTTTCTATTACTTCGATCTTTCTACTTCTTCGTCTCTTCAACCACAGCTTTCATCAATACTGATGTATCCATGCGGCCTTGTCCTTGGGCAGACAGTGCCTTGTATGCGTTGTTGGTCTTTTCAGTCAGTGGAAGTTGGATACCTTGGCGTTCAGCTTCATCTAGGCAGAAGCCTAAGTCTTTGATCATCCAATCAATGGCAAAGCCGAAATCGAACTTATCTTGCGCCATTGTGGTCGCGCGGTTTTCCATCTGCCATGAACCTGCTGCGCCGTTTTTAAGGCAATCAACCAGAGTTGGGATATCAAGTCCTGATTTCTCTGCAAGTACCAAGCCTTCAGATAAACCGTTCAATACACCCGCGATGCAGATCTGGTTAACCATTTTTGCGCGTTGGCCTTGGCCGACTTTACCCATTAGAACTGACGATTTTCCGTAAGCTTCGAACACAGGTTGAAGGTCGTTGAAAAGCGCTTGTTCGCCGCCACACATGATGGTTAACACGCCATTTTCTGCGCCCGCTTGGCCACCAGACACTGGTGCATCCATAAAGCGAACACCCGATTGCTTCGCAGCCACTTCAAGCTCTTCAGACAGAACTGCAGACGTTGTGGTGTGGTCGACAAGAATTGCGTTTGGCTTCATTGCTGCCAATGCGCCTGTTTCGCTGGTTGTCATGCTGCGCACGTCGTCATCGTTGCCCACACAAACTAATACCACGTCAGCTTCCGCGACACACTCAGCCACAGATTCTGCCGCTTTACCTTGGTGTTTATCAGCCCAGTCTAGCGCTTTGCTGTGAGTGCGGTTAAATACCGTTACTTCAAAACCGGCTTTGACTAGGTGGCCTGCCATTGGGAAGCCCATAACGCCTAGCCCGATAAAACTTACTTTCATTTCTTTCTCCTTTTATTTGACCAAGTCATCGCTATGAAAAGATCGAACACTCTCAATCAGTGCATCAATAAGCAGGGTCAAAGCCTTTGGCTGATATTTTCTTTCTTTGTACACTAAATACGCTTGGCGATCACCCCGATGATACTCAGGGAGCACTTGAATCAAATTCATCTCAGGGGATACATGACGAAAAGGCAATGAAGCGAGCCCCAAGCCTTTTTGCGCTGCGGCCGCCACCGCATGAATATCGTTGACGATGAACTTGGGTTTAATCGTGATCATCTGTTCTAAGCGGTCGAACTTGTAGAGCGGCATATCAAACACGTCGTCGACGTTAATCCAGTCTTGGAGCTCTAGGTCGTCCGGCTTTTCTATTGTTGCACGCGAATCCAAATATTCTTGGCTCGCATAAAACCCGTGTTTAGCTTTAAACAGCGGTCGAGCAATCATGCCTTCCATATCTGAGATCTTAAACGTGATCAGTAAGTCACGATCGGTCTGAGGAATAAGCTGCTGCTGGCTCAGGGTTAGGTCGAGCTGAACGTTCGGATATTGAGTGAGGAATTGCTCTACTGTTGACCGTAGAAAGCCACTATAGAAGTTATGAGGCACTGCGAGCTTTATCTTTCCTTGGATAGCGTCACGCTCTTCCAGCAAGCTATTAAAGCCTTGATGAATCGACTCCATGCCACTGCTCAGTGCAGCAAAGGCCGCCTCACCGTCTTTGGTGGCCACCAGCTCACGACCTTTCTTTTCTAAAAGCCGGACATTCAGGCGATCTTCCAATGCGGTTAACCGACGCGACATGGTCGACACAGGCAATTGCAGCCGTTTAGAGGCCGATAGCAAAGAGCCCTCTTCAACCACTGCACAGAATAAGAACAGATCATCAATGTTTCCAAATATGGAATTCATACTTCTATATGTGCCTATTTTTCTCACTAATGGATAGATGTAACCTTATCTCATCAACAACAGAAAATCACGGGAGAACACTGTATGAACAACAAACAATTTTGGGTAACCGCGATTTTATCCTCCCTGACCATGGCGACCATCATGTCTGGGTTAATTTCTGGCTACAAAATGGGATTCAGCCACGAATGGCCGCCAATCTGGCTGCAAAGCTTTTTGATTGCTTGGCCGTGTGCCATCACGCTCAACCTCACCGTGCTCCCTTTGATCAGAAAACTCTCAGCATGGATTTGTCGCCCGAGAACACTTTGCGTACCAGAGATCACGGAACGATGATCAAGGGCTTATGATCTAGAAGCTGCGATCAAAGCGCTACGATAAAAAAGCTATGTTCACAGATAAATGCCTGAATTACCCCCATAAAAAAACCGAGCACTAGGCTCGGTTTTTTGTATTCTACATTCTACTCACAAGAGCAAAGCTATCAATTATTGATTGATATTACAGCTCAGCGTTGTGGTAAACCTGCTGAACGTCATCACAGTCGTCAAGCATGTCTAAGAACTTCTGGAACTTCTCAGAATCTTCTTCAGCTACTGGCGTAGTTGTTTGAGGAACGAAAGTGATTTCCTCAACGTCTAGCGTTAGCTCTGGGAACGCAGTGTGTAGTGCTGTCTTCGTTTTGAAGAACTCAGTCGTTGGAGCGAATACAGTGATAACACCGTCTTCTAGCTCAACGTCAGTCACGTCTACGTCTTCCATCATTAGCGTTTCTAGGATGATCTCGTCATCTTCACCAGCAAACTGGAATACAGCTTGGTGAGCGAACATGTGAGAAACAGTGCCTTCAACACCGATTTTCGCGCCAGTTTTAACGAAACATTGGCGAACGTCTTGGAAAGTACGGTTACCGTTGTCAGTTAGACAGTCAACGATTACGCTTGTGCCACCTGGGCCAAAACCTTCGTAACGAGCGGGTTGGAAGTCTTCACCGCCGCCGCCGTTCGCTTTATCGATCGCTTTGTCGATAACGTGAGCGGGTACTTGGTCTTTCTTCGCTTTAGCAATCAGGTGCTTAAGAGGTAAGTTCATGTCTGGGTCAGAGCTGCCGTTCTTAGCCAGTACGTAAATCTCTTTACCGTATTTAGAATAAACTTTAATTTTTGCGCCTGCAGTTTTCGCCATTGAGGCCTTGCGCACTTCAAAACTTCTTCCCATCGGGATCTTCTCTCTGATTCAATTAACGGTGCAAATTCTAGCAAATTACTGCGTCATTTCAATTCAACAGCTTTGCTGGGTAAGGTTTGTCTGCGTTTATGCGACACCCATTACTCGTTTGTATTTTTCAACAGACTGATCAAACCAAGCCTTTTCTTCTGGATCACCTAGCTTCATTGCTTCTTCAACAATGGCTTCAGGGCCACATTTCGCTTGCTTCAGTTTCCATACAAGAAACGATGCTTGCTTATCCAGTTCGATTTTATTTTTCTCACTGGGTGGAAGGAGTGAAAGGTTGATAGACATTATTAGCCTTCGTCTGTAATACGCTTGGCCGAGAAATATATCATAGAGCAGCCTCATAAAACCAATACTATGAGCAATAGTGGGGGTTGTAGGACGAGAAAGCAGCAAGTCGCTGATGCAGGTCAAGCAACTTTGGGAGAAGTTACGCCCAATGATACGAAAGTATCGCTTATTCAACTCATACCATGAGCCGTTTAAGCGCTTATTCGACTCACCTTGTGAGCCGAATAATAAGATAATCACATCACAGAGGTTGGAAAAATGCCTCATCTAGACCAAAAAAGACTATTCACTCACGGCGAACACATCACAGCGTGAGGCGCAGATGAAATCATTTTTGTGTAGGCCTTTGATTGAGTGGCTCCACCAAGTGACGGTGACTTTGCCCCACTCCAATAAGATCGAAGGGTGATGGAATTCTTCTTCTGCCAACTCTGACACTTTATTGCTGAATGCCCATGCTTGTTTGTAGTTCTTAAACTTAAACACCTTCTCAAGTTGTGGGATGCCGTCTCTTTCGATGATCTGCCAATCAGACAACTCCAACAGTAAAGATTGTTGGTCATCTTTATTAAGAGAAATTGCATCGATACTGCAGGCTTCGCATTTTTGTTCATTCAACATGTGTTGGTTCCTTAGGTTCAAAAAGTGGTGGTAGTAATCCCTCGTCTATCGCGAGTTCAGCTTGCTGCAATAGGTTTTCCTGACTGATTTTGAAGAGCTCAGACAGCTCATCAATCACGTAATATTTCGGTTGTATGATGTCGATGCGATAAGGGGTTCTTAAAACCGTTTGCAGATCGAACCGCTCACGAACGGCCAAATCCCCTCCCAACGCATACATGGTTTCCGCCGGAGACGAAAGAATGCCACCGCCATAGATTTTCAGCCTATCGCCTTCTTTTACTAAACCGAACTCAACCGTAAACCAATACAAACGGGCAAGATACGCGCGCTGTTTAGGTGTGGCTGCTTGGCCTAGTTTTCCGTAATGCTCAGTGAATGTCGCAAAATCGGCATTGGTCAGCATGGCACAATGGCCGAAAATTTCATGAAAGAAATCAGGTTCTTGTAAGTAATCGAACTCATCTCGCGTTCTCAGAAATGTCGCCACTGGGAATTTCTTATTGGCGAGCAAATCAAAGAAACGATCGAAATCGATCAACGCAGGCACAGGCTGTACCTGCCAACCTGTTGTTTCCATTAGCACTTTGTTTATCTCTGGAAGCTGGGGAACTCTGTCTAATGGCAGATCCAGCAGGGTCAAACCGTGCAAATAGGCATCGCATGCGCGGTCATTAATTACGTCCAGTTGCCTTTTCACTAAGTCGTGCCAAATGGCGTCTTCTTCGAGGCTCCACTCAACCCATCCCTCTTGGCTCACGGGCTTAGAATGATATTGAGTCATTACACACCTCCTTTCGAATGTCTCCCTTTAAGCCTATCTCCACTCCTTATATCCGCCAATTTGCGCGATTTTTCGAAACAAGCGATCGTGTAACATTTTATTTACACAATTCCGACAACCCCTTATTTTGCTGATCTTTTGACTTTGTAAAACCTAAATACCAGACTGAAATCGTTAACTTTTTGTTAAAGGTAAAGGAATGCACGAGAGCAATAAGCCAATTTGGCAACCTAGCGACCAGCGTATCGCACACGCCAACGTAACCCGATTTATGGATAGCCTCGATCAGCAGGGCGTACTCGAGCGGGAATTGAAAAACTACGCGGAGCTTCATCAATGGTCTGTGGAACATCCCGAGTCGTTTTGGCAGAACGTGTGGCAGTTTTGTGGAATGGTGGGTTTGCAAGGAGGTGACACCAAAAATCAAGGTGAGAGCCGCTGGCAGCAGCCGAAATCAAATCGCGATGCGGTGTGGTTTCCGAATGCTCAAGTTAACTACGCCGAAAACTTGCTGCATTCAGTAAAAGCGTTGCCAAACGAACTTGCGATTTGGTTTGAGAACGAACGTGGCGAACAGCAAAGCTACACATGGCAAACCTTGTGTGAGGAAGTCTCTAGCGTTCAACAATGGCTCGTGGAATATGGCGTGCAACAAGGCGATGTGGTCGCCGCTTATACCCCTTATCTGCCGCAAACCGTGGTCGCGATGTTGGCAACCACCAGCTTAGGCGCGATTTGGACATCAACCTCGCCTGATTTTGGCGTCGAGAGTGTGATTGAGCGATTTGGCCAAGTGAAACCCAAGGTGCTGTTTACCTGTGATGGCTACACCTTCAATGGCAAAACGTTCGATATGACGGACAAGAACCGTGAAATCATTGAGCACTTAACCGAGCTAAAGCAGGTGTGTCAGATCGGTTATTTGAAACCAAGTCGTGATTTAGAGAAGAGCGGTTTAGAGAAGAACGATTTAAAGAAAAACAAAGTTGAACATGATGTGTCGATCCAAAGCTGGCACAGCATCATTAATCACTATCAGCCAAAACCTCTTCGATTCACTCGTGTGAACTTCAATGAACCACTTTTTGTACTCTACTCTTCCGGCACAACGGGCAAGCCTAAATGCATTGTGCATTCTGTTGGTGGCACTATCATCAACCACCTAAAAGAGCATCAACTTCATTGCGATGTTAAGCCAAACGATCGCGTGTTCTACTACACCACTTGTGGTTGGATGATGTGGAACTGGCATGTCTCTGCACTCGCCAGTGGGGCTTGTTTGGTCATCTTTGATGGCAGCCCGGTTTATCCGCAACCTAACGTTCTGTGGGATTTAGCGCAGCGAACTGATGTATCGACATTTGGCACCTCAGCCAAGTACCTAGAAGCGATTGAAAAAGCGGAACTCTCACCGATCGATAGCCACTCTCTGCCTCAATTAAGAACACTGTGCTCGACGGGTTCTGTGCTTTACCCAGAGCAGTTCGATTATGTCTACAAGCACATCAAACAAGACCTGCATTTAGCGTCTATTTCTGGTGGTACGGATATTTGTGGCTGTTTTGTGTTGGGTAATCCTATCTCGCCAGTGTATCGCGGCGAGTGCCAACAGGCCGGGCTTGGCGTCGACATCAAAGTGTTCAATTCGTCTGGCAACAAGGTCAACCAAGAACGTGGCGAACTGGTGTGTACAAACTCCCTACCCAACTTCCCTGTTGGCTTCTGGAATGACACCGGAGAGCGCTACCACAACACTTACTGGGACAAGTTCGATAACGTGTGGCATCACGGTGATGAAGTCGCACAGAGCGAACATGGCGGCTACCTGTTCTACGGGCGAGGCGACACCACACTCAACCCTGGTGGCGTGCGAATTGGTACTGCCGAGATCTATCAGCAAGTGAACACCATTGAGGGCATCATCGATTCCATCGCAGTCGGTAAAGATGTCGACCGCAATGAGCAGATTTGGCTGTTTGTTCAACTGCAGCAAGGTGTGATTCTAAATGAAACGCTATTGGCCGCCATCAAGAGTAAACTCAAGTCATCTTGTTCACCAAGGCATGTGCCAAGCCAGATATTTGCGATCAGCGATGTGCCAAAAACACGGTCGGGCAAGCTTGTGGAGCTAGCAGTGAAACAGGTCGTGAATGGCAAAGATGTAGAAAACCTCGGAGCAATCGCTAACGCCGAGGTCTTGGAAGAGATAAAGCGCGTTGTTTCGCTTTAGCGATTAGGCCTAGAACGTAGCAAGCTATCTCCACTTTTCACTTGGCTGTCAGATAACATCTGGAGTAAAGGCAGCCGATTGAAAACCGAATCGAAGCCACTATTTAAGCTCATGAACCCTCTCATCAGTTTTGCCCCGTACCTTTTCTAAAGATCTTAATGCGATCTGAACGTCATATTTAAAACAAAAATGTTAAATTATTCATTTTTTGGGCTGAGATAATATTCACTAAAGACGAATCATTTATACAAAAAAAGAGTCCACCACTGGATTGTATCCCAGCTTATGGATATTTAATCGAATTATAATAATTCCCGTTTCCACAGCTCTATTTCTAGTGAAATGATAATTTGATAGCTATCACATTTAGAACAGTTATTTTCCCATACTATCTCGGCATGTTAATTACTTAATAGTAATTAACAACTTAGTCATTGTTATTAATAAGCTTGAGTTTAATTATAAACAAGCGGTTAATCCCTACGTAAAATAAATAAAATCATTATTAAATGATCGGAGACATTATCATGCGCATAGTATTAGCTTTAGGCGGTAACGCTCTTTTAGCAAGAGGCCAAGCATTAACGGCTGAGAACCAACGTGAAAATATAATCAAATCAGCGGCGAGTATTGCTGCAATCGCACGCGAGCATGAGATTGTGATCGTTCATGGTAATGGCCCACAAGTAGGTTTGTTGATGGAACAAAACGCGGCTTATAGCGAATATTCGCCAGAGACTACCCCATACCCAATGGATGTACTCGGCTCTCAAACCTGTGGCATGGTGGGCTACATGTTACAACAAGAGCTAAGAAACATTGATCCTGAGTTAGACGTAGCGACGCTAGTCACGCAAACTGAAGTATGCAAAAAAGACCCTGCGTTTGCTAACCCGACTAAATTTGTTGGCCCTGTATATACAGAGCAACGAGCTAAAGAGTTAATGGCTCAAAGCACAATGCAATTTAAAGCTGATGGCGAGTACTACCGTCGCGTTGTGCCTTCTCCTATGCCAAAAAGCATTGTTGAAATTCAGCAAATTGAAACTCTTCTAGATACAGAAAACCTTGTTATCGCTTGTGGCGGCGGCGGTGTTCCCGTGAGTATTGAGCAAGGTAAGAGTACTGGCGTAGAATGCGTCATTGACAAAGATCTTACGGCTGAACTGCTGGCTGAAAAAATCCATGCCGACTTATTTATTATCTTAACCGATGGGTCGATTTTCCGTAACTATGGTGAAGAAGACCAAGCAGAAATGAAGCAAGCAACGCCTGCTGGTTTAGCAGAATTTTCATTCCCTGCTGGTTCTATGGGGCCAAAAATTGATGCCGTTTGTAAATTCGTTGAAGCTGGCTTAGGTAATGCGGCGATTGGTTCATTATTTGATTTAGATAAAATAATCACCAATGAAGCTGGCACTCTGATAACGAAAGGCGAGGGTATTGTTTATTACTAATATTATCGAGTGATAAACAATACTAATATAAATTATATTACAAGCCTCTTATTTAATTATAATGAGGCTTATTTTATTAGGACCGTTTAATGCTAGATTAGATAAATATTCATAAAATTAGAAATTAAACCTGAAAAGAATGAATACATAATATCTTTAAATATACCAAAGCATAATTATAACGTGATTTAATCCAAATAACGTTTCCAGTTTATTAAAAAACAATTCAATACGTTCACATCGGTGCATTTGCATCCGCTTGGTTCTCTGGCATCGCATCAATAAAGGCTGGTAACTGATTACACGCTTCGACAATCGAGTTGATCAGCGGATAAGGCGACATATCAACGCCAAAGCGCAGCGCGTTATACACCTGCGGCACTAAGCAAATGTCTACGATACAAGGCGAATCCGTGAGGCTGTACACCGAATCACCGTGTCTTTTTCGGTGTTTGGCCAGCTTCTCTTCTAACGCTGAAAACCCTTGGCTCATCCAGTAACGAAGCCAATCCATTTTCGCCTCTTGCTCGCACGACAATTCTCGCTCCAAATACTGCAGCACACGCAGGTTATTCAGAGGGTGGATTTCCATGGCAATATCCTGAGCCATTGCCAACGCTTGATAACGCAGCGGCACTTGCTCTGGAATGAGCGAGGTGTCTGGGCTGCTCTCACACATATAGTGTTCATCGAGATATTGAAGAATAACCAACGACTGATTGAGTTGAACTTCACCATCCACTAGCACCGGCACCAATTCACTGGCGTTGATCTCGCGATATTGTGGATCATGCTGCTCGCCGCCATTACGCACCAAATGCACCGATTTAGACCCATAGTTGAGCTGTTTTAGGTTCAATCCGATACGCACTCGATAGGCTGCAGACGAGCGCCAATAACCGTAAAGTAAAATGTTCTTGTTCACGATGCTCTCGCTCATACTGAAACCCTATTACGTGGACTATAGCACCCGATACTGGCTCACTTTTTGGTCTATCGCGCCAAAAATGGAATCACCCGCCGCATCAAACATCTCAAGCTTGATCGAGTCACCAAACGACATGAATTGAGTCGACGGTTTACCATCACGGATGGTCTCAATCATACGAACTTCAGCTATGCATGAATATCCCACACCACCTTCAGAAATCGAGGTGCCATGGTCAGTGCCTTGTTTATTAGAAACCGTGCCTGAACCTATGATCGCGCCCGCCGATAATGGTCGAGTTTTAGCTGCATGCACAACCAACTCTGCAAAATTGAAAGTCATATCTATACCGGCATTCGGACAACCAAAAGGCTGGTCGTTGTAGGTCGATATCAGCGGTAAATGTACCTTGCTGCCTTTCCACTGTTCGCCAAGCTCGTCAGGTGTGACTGCGACCGGGGAGAACGCCGAAGAAGGCTTAGACTGGAAGAAACCAAAGCCTTTCGCTAGCTCTGCCGGAATCAAGCCGCGCAGCGACACATCGTTCACCAACATTAGTAAGCGAATAGACTCGTGTGCCTGCTTAGCACTAGCGCCCATAGGCACATCTCCGGTGACAATCGCAACCTCACCTTCGAAATCGATGCCCCACTCGTCGCTAGCAAATTCGATGTTGTCACGAGGACCGATAAACGCGTCTGAGCCGCCTTGATACATTAACGGGTCAACCCAGAAGCTTTCTGGCATTTCAGCACCACGCGCCTTACGCACCAGTTCAACATGGTTTACATAAGCGCTGCCATCCGCCCATTGATAAGCGCGTGGCAGAGGCGATTCACAATACTGAGACGCAAACACTTCACTGCCTGTCACATGCCCGTTGTTTAACGAGGTGTATAACTCTTCTAACTGAGAAGCCACGCTGTCCCAGTTATCCAATGCTACCTGCATGGTTGGCGCTAGATGCATCGCATGGAAAATTTCGGTGGCAGCTACACATTGTTTAAGATCTTTACTTACGACCATCAATAGACCGTCGCGAGTGCCATTTTTCTTGGTTGCTAATTTCATCCTTGTCCCTTACTTCTTATCGTCAGCCATGGTTTGAGAACCTGTCTCTTGCAAACCCGTGTCTTGCCAACTGTAGACATATTCTTTGTTCTCAACGCTATCGAGTTCATCAGAGAACTGCAGCGCATGGCGAGTATCGATCATCACCGCGACTTCATCGGTGAACTTTTTCTTATGCGCTTGCCCAGCCTTAAAGGCTTTAGGATGAGGCCCATGAGTGAAGCCCGCCGGGTGGAAAGTCACCATACCCGCTTCAATATTATCGCGGCTAAAGAAGTCACCTGCGTGATAGAACAGCACTTCGTCATAATCGTCATTGTTGTGGTAGAACGGCACTTTCAATGCACCTGGATCGCTCTCAATCGGGCGCGGTACAAAGGTGCACACCACAAAGCCTGCGCCAACAAACGTCGTATGCGCAGAAGGTGGCAAGTGGTAGCGATGTGACATCAGCGGTCTGATATCTCGCCAATTCACTTTCACTACCGCTAAGTCGCCATGCCAGCCAATTGCATCCAATGGATTGAACGGATAGGTGATCACACTGACTTTGTCGTGACGTTTTACCTGAACCTGAGTCTGGCTTTCTGAATACTGAGCGCGGAATTGATCGTTGATTGAAGGGATGTCGAGCACCGCCGGATCAAACACCGCGTGATTACCGACCATGCCTTTCTCTGGCAAGGAGTAAGCCGCGTCTGTGTTCTCAATCATCAAGATAAACATCGGCTCGCTTGGCTCTAAACGCCAGTTGGTCGAGCGCGGGATCATCACGTAATCCCCTTCACTCACCTCTAGATGACCATAGTCACAATAGAGATCGGCGCTGCCTTGATGAATGAACAGCAGCTCATCACCATCAGAATTACGCACCAAGAAATCCATCTTCTCATCCATTCGCCACACGCGGATTTTGCAGTCCGCATTGTGTAAAAGATGAGGCACCGCCCAAGGGGTTATCTGGCTGGCTTTTTCCACCAGCGTAAAATCAAAAGCGCGAGGACGTAAGTCGCCCTCCCACTCCGACCAACCTGTTGGGGCATGTTGGTGATGAAAGTGAGCAGCAGGGCCGAAGAAACCACTTCGGCCGGCTTCTCGCTCATAGATTGCCTCTTCGGGGAAGTCGGCGTGCGCTTGTTTAGAGCACACCCCCTCCCGATGAGGAAACGAGATCCATTTATGCATCGTCTAATACTCCTCGACGAATCTGGTCCTCTTCAATCGATTCAAACAGCGCCTTGAAGTTACCTTCGCCAAAGCCTTCGTTGCCTTTACGCTGAATGATTTCAAAGAACACAGGCCCGATTACCGTCTGTGTGAAAATTTGCAGCAAGATGCCGTCTTTGGTCGGCGCGCCATCAATCAGAACGCGTAGGTCACGCAGCAAATCGGTATCTTCCCCGTGGCCTTTCACACGATCGTCAACTTTCTCATAGTAGGTGTCAGGAGTTGGCATAAAGTCCATACCGCGATCACGCAGGGTTTTCACCGTTTTGTAGATGTCATCCGTAGCGAGTGCGATATGTTGGATGCCTTCGCCGTTGTATTCGCGAATGAACTCTTCGATTTGTGATTTGTCGTCTGAAGACTCATTGATTGGGATGCGAATCTTGCCACATGGTGAGGTCATGGCGCGGCTCACAAGGCCTGTCAGCTTACCTTCGATATCGAAGTAGCGAATCTCACGGAAGTTACCGATACGCTCATAAAAACCAGACCACAGATCCATATTGCCTTGTTTCACGTTGTGCGTGAGGTGATCGATTTCATACAAGTCAACATTGGCTTCGGCCATGCGCTGTTCCGCATCGTCATAGAATCGGAAATCGACATCGTAGATGCTCTGCTTGCCATAACGATCCACAAAATAGAGCAGGCTTTCACCGATGCCGTAAATGGCAGGAATGCTCAGCTCCATCGGCCCTATTTCTGTTTTGTACTCCTCACCACCGCCCTTGAATGCTTGCTCCATTGCAGCTGTCGCTTCGTTGACACGAAAAGCCATGCCGCACACCGATGGCCCATGCACCTTGGCGAACGCTTCCGCTTGGCTGTGCGGCTGTTCATTAACGATGAAGTTGATGTCACCTTGTCGATACAGCCAAGCCTCTTTTGAGCGATGCTTGGCGACCTCAGCAAAACCAAGTGACACAAACAGTGCTTTAAGTTGCTCAATTCCCTTGTGGTCAACGGCCGTGTATTCAACAAACTCGAATCCATCCGTACCAAGCGGGTTGTATGTATCCACCATGAACTTTCTCCTTGTACCTATTGGTTTTGTATTACGTGGTTTTTGTCCTTAATTAAATTTGGCCCACAAGCGGAAATAATGGAATGAATGGAAGGAAATGGGCAATAACGCTAAAAACCCGTCAAATTGTAAAATATTTGTTACACACAAACCCTCACGACAGGAAAGTGAGTGCTATCAAGGGATTGAAAGATGGTGGTTTGATTTACAGCAGAGTAATAGATGTTATTGAATTGTTACATACGTACTTTTATCAGCTAAGGTGATAAATCGAATATTAGACTGATGATACAAAAAAGCCGCTGTCGTCAGCGGCTTGATGAGTCCTAAAATGAACATGACACGAATCAAAGAACGGCGTTAATCCCAGTTGAGAATCGACCAGTTCGGTTGATCGGCTAACGCTTTTAAACGCGGACATGGGTTCACCAGATAGGCAAAATCGGCGTGTTCACACAAAGGTAAGTCGTTGATTGAATCCGTATAAAAGTGAATGTCTGAGTAGTTAGTTTCTTGATTGTCTAACCACTCTTTTAAACGCGTCACTTTGCCTTCACGATAGCTTGGTACGCCTGATATTTGAGACGTAAAACGGCCTTGGTTTTCAATCAAATCAATACCGAGTGCATTCTCGATACCAATCTTACGACCCACCGCTTCCACTAAGAAAGTCACGCTGGCAGAGATGATCAACATATCGATATCATCATTCTCAAGCTGCTCAATCAAAGGTTTCGACTGCTTGAACTGTTTAGGCAAAATATGCTGTTCAACACACTCTTCGACCAATGCTGTGACTTGCTCTATTGGCATGTCCGCGAGTGGCTGCATAGCGAACGTGAGGTAATCTTCCATGTTCAATTTGCCTTCCGAATACAAGCCCATTAAGCGCTTATCTTCTTCAATAAAGTTGGGCGCGGTGACAATGCCCTTTTCAACCAAGAACTCATTCCAAAGCATTGCTGCATCAGCATTGATCAGCGTTTCATCCATATCAAATACATACAAAGGTTTGAACATCTTAGGCTCTCACTGGTTGAATTTCGTTAAGGTTAAACAGGAGTTCAAGTTGGCTGCCGTTTGCCAACAGTCGCTCAGAGGAACGGTTTAACAAGTCGACCGTTAATTCACATTCATCAACGTCCACTTGGTATCGAATCACGTTACCCAGCAGCTGGTGGTTGCGAATGGTGCCCGTTTTCGGCGCGGAGATATGCTCGCCATACTGTCGGCCTTGCTCTTTAACGTAGATAGATTCAGGACGAATCGCCACCTTCCACTCGGTTTCAATGTTGAAAAGTTGCTTGGCCTTGTTCGCTTGCACCAAATTGTAATGCCCCATGAACCCTGCCACGAACTCATTGGCTGGCTGAGTGTAGATCTCTTCGGGTGTGCCTGCTTGCACGATCTCGCCTTTGTTCATCAAGAAGATACGGTCAGACATGATCATCGCTTCTTCTTGATCATGAGTCACGAAGATCGTGGTCAGGTTCATCTCTTTCTGAATATCTCGGATCTGTTGGCGTAGGTGCTTTCGGATCTTCGCATCCAGCGCCGAAAGCGGTTCATCGAGCAATAGAATACGCGGCTTCACTACCAAGGCTCTTGCCAAAGCGACACGCTGACGCTGACCGCCCGATAGCTGATGCGGGTAGAACTTCTCTTTGCCCGTTAAGTCCACCAGCCCAATCACTTTCGCGACCTCACGCTTAATCTCGTCAGCAGCAAGCTTTTTCATCTTGAGACCAAACGCAATGTTGCCTTCAACCGTCATGTTCGGGAAAAGCGCATAAGATTGAAACACCATGCCGATACCACGCTGTTGTGGCACTTGGTGAGTAATCTCTTCACCGTTCACCCAGATCTCGCCACCATCAACAGGATTCAGGCCAGCCAAGCTGCGCAACAGAGTCGATTTACCACAGCCACTCGGGCCAAGCAGAGTAATGAATTCGCCCTTCTCGATGGAAAATTCAATGTCTTCAAATACCGTGTTGTCACCAAAACGCTTGGTGAGGTTTTTCGCATTTACATAGCTCATTATTTTGTTCCCTGGCTGAAACGACTTGCCAACCAAGTCAGTAAGAAAATAAACAGGAAGTACGTCATCACTAGGGCTGACGTGAAGTGGCCGCTGGTTTGACGCATATTGTATAGGTAGATTTGCAATGTCTCGTAGCGTGTTCCAACCAAGATGTTGGCGAACACGAACTCGCCCAATAGGAACGAGAACGACAAGAACAGTGACGCCATTAAGCCTTTCTTAAGGTTTGGCAGAATAATCAATAAGAACGCCTTGGTGGTACTTGCGCCAAGCAGATGTGCCGCGTCCATCAAGTCATGCAAGTTGATTGCTTCAAAGCTGTTGGCAATCGCACGATACATGAATGGCAGTGCGATGGTGAAGTAGGTGCCAATCAAAATCCACGGCGTGCCTATCAGTGAGATTTCACTGTCTGCATACAATTGAAGTAAACCAACCGATGACACTACTGGTGGTACAGCGAATGGCAATAAGATCAGGATATTCATTACCTTGTCGAGTTTCGGGAAATAGTAAAACACCACGAAAATCGCAGGCAGAACCAACACCACACTCAATGACAGCGCTGCCACACAGATAAACAGTGAGCGACCAAAGGCTTGCAAGAAGCGAGGATCCGTCAGCAGGTTGATGTACCAATCTAACGTGAAGCCATCCGGCAGGATAGTGGCGCCCCAACGCGAGGAGATCGAGTAGATAAAGGTCGCTAAGATCGGAATCATCATGATGCCGACAATCGAATAGACAACCGTTTTATGAAAGCGAGTATTTACGGTGTTCATTACTTTCTCTTCCCTGCGTAGCTTTTACTGATCAGCCATTGGTTAATCACGGTGATGAAGGCCAGCATCGCCATCAGAATCACGGAAATTGCAGCAGCCAGGTTTGGTTCTAGGAACAGGTCGCCCGATACCAAGCTCGCAATTCGAATCGTAATCACGTTGTAGTTGCCCGAGGTCAACGCATACACACTCGCATAGGCGCCAATCGCGTTGGCAATCAAGATGATGAAGGTGCCGAACAAGGCAGGCGACAACACAGGCAGTGCTATTTTGGTCCAGTATTGCCAAGTTTTCGCGCCAAGCAATGCCGAAGCGGCTTGCCAGTCGTCACTCAAGGCATCGAACGCTGGATACAGCAACAACACCGCTAATGGGATCTGGAAGTAGATGTAAATCGCCAGCAAACCCCACTTGCCGTACAAGTCAAAATCGCCCAGTAAACCGTACTGCTTAAGCAATAAGGTGATCGCACCATTAGTACCAAGGATGATGATGAAGGCGAACGACAAAGGCACACCAGAGAAGTTGCTGCTCATGTTGGTAAACGCGATCACCGCATCGCGGATTTTAGAATCAACACGGCGCAATGAAGAGACCAACAGAGTCGCAATCGCCAAGCCAACAATGCTCGACCAAATCGACAACCATAAACTGTTGCCAAAAGCCTGCATCATGAAAGCAGAATCGAATATTTCAGAATAGTTTTCGAGAGAGAGCTCATCGTCATAGAAGAAGCTGTTGATCAGCACCCAAACCATAGGTGCCAGTTGGAACAGGTAGAAGAACAGCGCGAAAGGCGCAAGCCACAAAGCGGGCTTGAAACGTTGAAACAAAGATTTGGTTTTGGGTTTAAGCGCAGAGCCATCGCTCTGCGTGATTACAGAACTGCTCATAGGGCCAACAATTCCTGAGTGTAAGATTTATCGTGTTCAAGGTTGAGTAACTGACAGACGCTGCCGCAGATATCGGTCTGTTTCACTGAACATTCTTGGTGTGTAAACTTATCGCCAATCACAAAGAAAGGCACTTCACGCTCTTCAGGCAGAATGCCACCATGAGACAAGTCATTGTTCATGCCATGGTCACTGGTGATGATCACCTGATAACCATCATTTACCCATTTCTCAAGGTAATTTGATAGGTAGATATCCGCGCCACGTGCACTATTGCGGTACTGGCGAGAATCCAACCCATGCTTATGTCCCATGTCGTCAATGTTCATTGGGTGAATCAGCAAAAAATCAGGCTGATGAGTCACGCGCAGGTGCTCAGCATCCAAGAACAAGGCTTCATCTGGGTAGTGATCCCAGTGGTAGAAACAGCCGTGTTGGATGTTCATGCTTTCATCGTTAGTGAAACGGTCGCGTACAGCATCAAATGGCGCTCGGTTATATAACTCGCTCACCCAATGGTAAGCCGCAGCTGCCGTCACTTTGCTCTGCGACTTCGCCAAGCTAAAGATCGACTCGTGATTCGACAAACGCACGATTTGGTTGTTGACGATGCCACTCTCGACAGGGCGAACACCGGTCAGGATGCACTCATACAGTGGACGTGACATAGACGGCAGTTCGCACTGCACAGGGTAAAGCGTGGCGCGCAGCTTATTTTTTTGCGTGCTCTGCGAAGTACTCTGTTTATTGTACGAATCGCTCTGTTTATTGTACGAATCGCTCTGTTCATTGTGCGAATCGCCCTGTTTTGTCTGCATATCACTTAGTTCTAGAAGACCGTTCAGGTAGCCCATGCAATCACGGGCTACCTGATAGTTCAGTCCATCTAGAACAACAAGGATAACCTTATTGCTCATGGTCTAATCTCTATTGCTTGTTTCTATAAGCCACCCGTTACAGGTGGCGTGTTAAGCGGGGTTATTGCTGGTGAATCAATACGCTTTCTTGCCATTGACGTGGTAGGCGACGTGCTGATTTTTCCCATGCTGAGAAGTCAGTCACTGGGTGAACGTTGCTGTATTCATCGTTTGAGATCAGCTTGTCTTGTATTGATTGAGGTAGCGTAATGTTGCTTCGGATTGGACGTGCGTAACCTTCTGCTAGGTTGATTTGGCCTTGGTCGCTGAAGATGTATTCACGAGCCAACTTCGCCGCGTTCGGGTTTTGTGCGTATTTGTTAATGATGGTGGTGTAACCAGAAATCACTGAGCCATCTTGTGGAATGCTGACGGTAAAGCGCTCACGGTCGATCTTATCGCGGTAGTTCAGTGCGTTGAAGTCCCACATGATTGCCACTTCCACTTCGCCTTTTTCAAGATTCGCGATGCTTGGGTCGGTGTAAGACAGACGGCCTTGCTTCGCTAGCTCACCAAAGAATTTAATCGCCGGTTTTAGGTTTGACTCGTCACCGCCATTAGCAAATGCTGCCGCTAGAATTGCGTTGTTTGCTTGTGCTGCTACGCCTACGTCACCGACTGTGACTTTGTAGTCGCCTTCTAGTAGGTCACTCCAAGATTTTGGGGCATCTTCAACAAGGTTGTTGTTTGAAATGAACGAGATAGTACCTGTGTAAGCCAGAGCCCAGTGACCATCTTTGTCTTTCGCCCAATCTGGAATGTCATTCCAAGTGGTTGGTTTGTATGGTTGCGTTACGTCTTTCTGCACAGCGACACGTGCAAAGGCTAAACCAACATCACCGATATCTGCAGTTGCGTTTCTTTTCTCTGCTTCAAATTTAGAGATCTCTTGTGCCGAGCTCATGTCCGTATCCTGATGCTTCAAACCGTAATTTGCTTTCAGGTCAGTCCATGTGCCTTTCCAGTTTGCCCAACTGTCTGGCATACCCACACTGTAAACCGCCCCCTCTTTTTGAGCGGCTTCAATCAGTGACGCAAGATCAGCATCCTTCGCCATAGCTGGCATTGAAAGTGTAGCCGTTATTCCTGTTACACCAATCAATTTAACGGTTGCACCTAACAGTTTTGCAGGTGAACCTATTAATTTTTCAGGTAAACCACTCAGTTTGGCTGGCGATACAGTTGAACGGCTAAGCAAAGTTTTCATTGTCTCTATCCCTCTGGACTAGGTCAGTAAGTTCGTTTTGTATGCTATCGCCAGAGTGTGACGCTTTCGCGCAAGTTATTTGACAGTTTGGATGCATTTTCGTGGCAGTTATATTTCACTCATATGACAGTAAGCCATTGTTAACTGTCATATTCCTGTTAACTCCGTGGTTTACCTTATTGAGCACACGAACTTATGGACTAGATCAGTAATGAGAACATTGGGTACAGGGCAATCAGGGACACAACTAGGCAGAATTAAGACAAGCATTAGAGAACAGCTTCAATCAGGCATCTTCACCGAGGGGCAAAAACTGCCATCCGAAAGAGAGCTCAGCGAGCTGTTTTCCACCACACGAATCACGCTCAAAGATGCGTTGGTGTCTCTGGAAACCGAAGGTTTGATATACCGAGAAGAGCGCCGTGGCTGGTATGTGTCACCCGAACGTGTTCGCTATAACCCATTGTCACGTTCTCACTTTCATCAAATGATCCGCGAACAACACCGCATAGCAGAAACCAGACTGCTCAGCACCCGTACAGAGATGGCCGCGGGCGATTACGCCAAAGCATTAGAAATAGAACAGATAACCCCGATACACGTGATTGAGCGATTACGCTTTATTGATGGCAGAGCGGTGCTGTTTGTTGAAAACGTCTTAAAAGCGCCGTTGTTTGAGAAGGTGTTGTCAGAAAACCTCACCATGTCGCTGACAGGCATCTACCGAGAAAAATACGGCTACGAGACCAAACGCTCGCGCTTTGATGTGATACCCACCTCTGCCCCTGCGCATGTCGCCAAGGCATTAAATTTGGCAGAAGGGCAGCCTGTTCTTAAGATCTGCCGAGTGAACTACAAACAGGACGGTGAACTAATGGATTGCGAGTTGGAATACTGGCGACCCGATTCTGTAGTGATTCATATTGATAGTATTGATTAGCGTCACGTAACCATTTGCCTAGGTTTAGGTTTAGGCTTAGGCTTAGGCTTAGGAAGAAAAATCGAGCACATACAAAAACTCCGACTGATTTAGTCGGAGTTTTTATTTTCAACGGTTACGTTTAATGAGGCACTAACTAAACAATCTTTTGCTCATCTTCTTCTTTGGTCGAATCGGTTTCTTTAGATAAAAAACTGGCAACGATCTCTCTCAGCTTTCCTTGATTAACCGGTTTTGGTAAAAACTCATCCATACCCACATCAAAACATAGGTGCTTGTCTCGCTGTACGACGTTGGCCGTGAGTGCGACGATTGGAATATGTTGTGAAGAGCCCTCTTCTAACGCTCGGATCTGTTTAGTGGCTTCGAAGCCATCAAGAACCGGCATCTGGCAATCCATAAAAATCATCTCGTATTCGTTGGCCTGGAATTTCTCGACACCAATCTCACCGTTATCGGCAATATCAACCTCAAAGCCAAGCTTCTTGAGCATCATCTTGGCAACTTGCTGGTTTACTCGAGAGTCTTCAACGACCAATACTTTGCCACTAAACGAAGCGGCCACTGGTTTTGGCTCTTCTTTGATTGGAGCTTGTTTGTCTGTTTGTGTGGTTGTGACAGAAGCCGTTGGTGTAGCTTCAACAGACCTCGTTGGTTTGGTTAATGGTACTGGTTCATTGTCTTTGAACGCGACCTCACCTCTGTTTGGATAGGTAAAGTTTGAGGTATCCGCTGCTCTCGCGAGAACTTCACTCAACGTCCATTTAAGTTGGTTATCTTGATAAGGGCGAGCTATGTAGGCAACAAAACCCACTTGTTTAGCGCGCGCTTCATCTTGCTTGCGTGGGTCGGCAGAGATCATCACCAGCTTAGGACACGCTTTGTCAAAACGCTCAATCAAACTTCTTGCTAACTGGAATCCATCAATAGACGGCATCACTTTATCAATCAGCACCAGATCATAAGGCGATGACTTCGCCACAGACTCCGAAACAAGCTCTAACGCTTGGGTGGCGGTTTCACAACACTCTGACTTAACGCCGAATGATTGAAGCTGTATTGAGGTAATACGCATATTCAGCTGACTATCATCAACCAGAAGCACCGAGACTTTATTAAAATCGATATTGCTTTCGTCAACGTCCAGGCTCGGGTCAAAGTCAGCGGTAAAGTAGAATGTACTCCCCTTGCCTACGACACTGGTTAGCTCAAGCTTGCTGCCCATTAAGGTCACGATCTTATCGCATATCGTTAGACCAAGCCCGGTGCCTCCGTAAATACGGGTGGTGCTGCCGTCGGCTTGTTGAAACTTATCGAACACCGATTGTTGCTTGTCTTCAGCAATACCAATACCACTGTCAGTCACCTCAAATTTCACTCTGAGCTTTTGTTCTGGTTCTATGACTTCTTCCAAGCGAAGTGAGAGTGTGACATGACCATGCTCGGTAAATTTGATGGCGTTGCCGACCAGGTTATTCAGCACTTGTCTTAGCTGGGTGCCATCGCCAATCACCATGGTTGGGATCTTAGGATCAATCGCCAGTTGGAATCTGAGCCCTTTCTGCTCGGCTTTAACTCTAAACGTCGATTCAACATCGGCAGCAATACCCATCATCTTCATTGGTTCTTGTTGCAGTTCTAGACGACCCGCTTCTATCTTCGAGTAGTCGAGAATGTCATTGATTAAGTCGAGTAGAGTAAGCGAAGAGGTATTGAGCATATCGACATACTCTTTTTGCTCTTTCGGCATATCCATTTCAGAGAGCAGAGACGACAGTCCGATAATCCCGTTCATCGGGGTGCGGATCTCGTGGCTCATGTTGGCAAGAAATTCACTTTTGTTGCGGTTGGCAACCTCAGCGACATCTTTGGCTTTTTCCAGTTCTTGGTATTGTTGACGAATACGTTCAACCGACTGGTTATAGCTACTCTCTAGTGTCGAGATCTCGTCTTTGTAAGTAGAATCGGTTGGCGTTATGAAGCGTGGTTTGTTGTCTTCGACCTGTTGCTGGTTGATCTGGGAAGACATAGTCATTAAGCGTTTGACCACAAGGCGATAGACGATCGTTAAACAAACCAGAGACAATAAGAAGATTTTAACGGCTTCGAAGGCGAGCAATAGTAGAACTCGTTCTTCAAAGTCGTTGAGGATCATGCTCAAATCAGATTGCACCGTGAGCGTCGCTAATGGGAAATCTGTCCCCCCCATCTGGTGCACCATTTCCCAAGACTGGGAATAAGACTGACCTGAGGTCTTTTGACCTAATTCTAGAATTTTTTCATCGGGACTTTCGATAAGAAGGTAACTAACCGAAGGTAGGCGGGAGATACCTTCGGCTTGCACAAACAGTTGCTCTCGATCTTCAACCCACAAACTGGACGTTAAACCCGAAAGATAGCCTGCCTTAACCTGTTCGATCTGAGAACTGATAAAAGAAACTCGACTTTGGTACTCCACATACAACCCTAGACCTGTCACTATAACTGTGAATAAGGTGCTGATTGCTATGATAGTCCCGATCAACTGTCGGGAGAGTCCAATATAGCGTTTTCCTTTTGTCACCATACACAAATTACCATTATTGTTATCCTAGCAAACTACAATTACTCAACTAGTATAATAGTAGTCATTCATCAAATAACTAGGGAAGGTTATGAAAAAACATCTTATATTTGCATCCATAGTCAGTTTGTTTTCAAGCAGTTATGCTTTTGCAAGCGAACCTGTTCACTACTACATTATTGCGAGCCAAGCGCAACCTTTTCAGATCGAAACTGACGGGTCATCTCACAGAGGAATGGTTTCGGATATTGTTGAGGCCGTATTTGATGACAGCCAATACGAGATCGATTACCACACCTACCCTTTCAACCGCATGATTGACAAGCTCGACGCGAGAGAGAATCCAAACTGGGTAACCTACGGCAGTCCTAGTTGGGGAAATATCCAATCTGTAAACCTGTCTAAAGATCCGATTTACAATGTAAAACACGTGTTACTCAGTAGCGGTAAGGAACCATTTGAGTTCAATACTATCGACGATTTAGACGGAAAAGCGGTGGTCTTGCTGGTGGGGTTCGAATATCCAAACCTAGAGCCTTACATCAAACAAGGTAAGCTCAACGAGATTCGAGTTAAAGATTACAGCGCGGCTTTTCGTGTATTAAACCGAACGCCTGGTGATACCGTTTTTGTTGAGATGGAATCGAGAATCAAATACAACCTAAACGAGCAAAAGTTAAGTATTGATGATTACCAGATGCAAGAGTTTGGTTCAGTGATCAATAACTACCCTATCCATTTGGCGTTTGACCCTGAGATGGATCCTAAGCTGCAAAGCTTCATCAACCAACGTCTCGACCAAATGAAAGACGATGGTCAGCTCGATGACATCGTGCAAGGGTACTTATAGATCCTTCGTTTATCTGTAATAGCGCCTAGTTGACGTTGTAGAGCACTTTTCTACTCTTAGTCACCTTAGCTCGACTTGCAACGAAAAGGCCGCTCTGCTTAATACTAAATTGCAGAGCGGCCTTTAAAATTTAACGTTTAGGGAAACTATCTTTGAACTTGTACTCGATAGGTTAGTGCGAAGCAATCAAATGTAGTTGTTGATTACGAAGCTGTTGTCGCACCGCCATCAAAATTTCACCTAAACGGTTCTCACCAGTTCCATCACCACCATCGCCCCAAAAATGGTCTTTATGAGAATGCTCTTTGATCACCGAATCTCCGGTGTTAGTCAGAAACAGCGCAAACTGCGGGTTCTGTCTGAACTTCTCAGTCACAATGAACTGCATCACTTCAACACGAATGTCATACCAATCTTCTCGAACTTGGTCTTCATAATCACGACTTAAAGAGAACGCTTCAGCAGGGGTACTGGCTTCCAAAATAGTATTGCGTAACGCTTCAGAAGCAAATTTCATCGCTTGATAATAATGTTCGCTGGTTGCCCAAACTTGATCGTTAACCTTAATGGGACAAGCTGCAAAATTTGACAGGTATCCGTTTGGATCTTCAGGTTCATAAAACAGCACTTCTTTGGCTTTCGCCACAGAATTAGACATAGCCTTCTCCTTACCAACGACATCTCATATTTTTGCTTTAACTTTAAAATTAGTGGCGTTGCATATTACTGTCAAACAACTTAGTTCAAGAGTATGCCATGAGCATGTTTTTAGTCGGGAACAAGTAATCTAAAGGCAGGACAATGGATTTAAATGGTGGGAGACAAGGAACATGGTTTACTTATAAAAAACTCATAGCCCTTTTAAAAAGTTATATAAATCAAAGGGTGGCGGTGCGCCACCCTCTTAAATGCAATAGGGATCCTTAGTGAATAAGACCTAGTTCCCTCGCTTCTTCCAGACTAAAACCGCTTTCTCTAATTTCTCTTAGAGCTTCAATACGACGACGAGCTTCAGCGGACTTCATTTTCTTTTCTGGCTTGAAAGATACTTCTTCTTCAGCATCCCACTTGTTTGCAATATTTGTCATTTCATCATGGTTGATAGAATTAATGGACATGTTTTCCTCCGAAAAGCACCATGTAATGGACAGGTAATCTGTAGCAAATGCTATTTCACTTGTTAAGACATTCTGTACTGAAATGTGATGATTCCGACGCTTCACAAAGCTAATTAATAAATGCCTCATTTAAACTTTGCCAAAGCCATTTTCTGCAATTACATTTACAAGATTCCCCATAAGAAATGTGGTTTGATCCACCTCTCATTTTCCCCGTTCTCATTTCTTGTTTCCCCACTGAAACTTCGTGAAATAACCCAAGATAAATTTCGAGGCACTTCATTCTTTTTGTGCTCATCGCTTTCACTAAATTCACTTCATGTTAATGATAATAGTTATCAATATCATAACTGAGGATTTATCATGTCTAGGGAAAATTCAGATAAACCACTTCTCGAAGTGAAGAATCTATGTGTCGATTACATCACCGATGACGGTGATTTTAATGCCGTAAAATCCGTAAGCTTTAGCATAGGCCAAGGCGAGATTTTTGGTTTGGCTGGCGAATCAGGGTGCGGAAAAAGTACCATCGCGTTTGCCATTAACCGTTTACACAAGCCGCCTGCTTTCATCTCTGGAGGGAAGATACTGTTCAACGGGCAAGATCTGCTCGGTTTATCTGACGACCACTTGAACACCTTGCGTTGGAGCGAAATCGCCATGGTGTTCCAAAGTGCGATGAACTCACTCAATCCCGTACTGACCATTGAAGAGCAGTTCGCTGATGTTTTACGTCACCACAAAGGAATGACCAACGAACAAGCTAAAGACCGCGCAGAGAAGCTCCTCGACCTTGTAAACATTCCTCGTAACCGCCTCACCGAATATCCGCATCAGTTCAGCGGAGGGATGCGTCAACGCTTAGTGATCGCCATCGCGCTCGCCCTCAATCCCAAATTGATCATCATGGACGAGCCGACAACGGCGCTTGATGTGGTTGTACAACGCGAAATTCTGCAGTAAATACACCAACTCAGAGAAGAGTTTGGGTTTTCGATATTGTTCATCACCCATGACCTGGCACTAATGAGCCAGCTATGTGACCGCATTGCCATCATGCGCCACGGCCAGATCGTTGAAATCAACCAAGCCTATGAGATTCGTAACAACCCTCAGCACTCCTACACCCAAAAGCTATGGAGTTCTTTCCCTAACATTCACGAACATGCGCACGCGACTACGTGCTAGGAGAGCTCCATGTCACAACCTATTTTTCAAGTGAAAAACCTCGTTAAAGAGTTCACCGTCGGCGGTGGATTTGGCAAAGAAGCGATCTTTAGAGCACTGCATGGGGTGAGTTTTGATTTGCATGCCGGTAAAACATTGGCGCTGGTTGGAGAATCAGGCTGCGGGAAAAGCACCTGCGCCCGATTGATGACCAAGGTTTACCCACCGACAGAGGGAGAGATACTGTTCAATGGCAGAGACATCTCTACCCTAAAAAGCCGCAAAGATATCTTGGATTACCGCAGCCGTGTACAAATGATATTTCAAGACCCATTTGGCTCACTTAATCCAACTCACACCATTGAGCACCACTTAACGCGCCCGCTTAAAATCCATAAGCAAGTTGCCACGAAACAGGCTCTCACAGAGCGTCTCAAAGAGTTATTAACGCTGGTGGAGTTACCCATTGAAACTCTCGCCAAATACCCTCATGAGCTCAGTGGTGGCCAAAGACAGCGGGTTAATTTAGCAAGAGCGCTCGCAGTGGGTGCAGAGGTTATCCTTGCCGATGAACCTACCTCGATGTTGGATGTTTCAATACGACTTGGCGTGTTAAACCTGATGCAAAAAATGAAGAAAGAGTTGGGGATTGGCTTTTTGTACATAACCCATGATCTCGCCACGGCACACTACATCGCAGAAGAGACGGCGGTAATGTACAAAGGGCAGATCGTCGAATGGGGATCAACACAGTCGATCTTAACCAATCCACAACATCCGTACACTAAACTGTTGATCTCTGCCGTTCCCGATCCCGATCTGCCATTTGGCGAACTCGTCAAAAATGAGCCAAACTATTCAATAAACGCAGATCGAATTCGAGAGCAGAGCTGTGAAATACAGCATGAAATCAAGCAAGTTTCTGATAATCACTTTGTAAAACAGTGGGATAACGTTGCATGAATGAACTAGACACTTGGTTAGAGCGGATCGGAGATTGGTACAAAGACCGAAAGCATGATCAAGTGGACCGGTTAGAACCTTTGATCTTAACGCCTCCAGATGCACTCTGGGGGCCAATGATCACGGATGAGCAGAGCAAAGGCATCGCATGTTGGCTAGACGGATGCCTGAGAATCTTTACGTTTTATCGATATAAAGACGGAACGCTGACGACATCGACAAAGTTTGCAGCATCAAGCGTATCATCGCTCTCAAACGAGGCTGGTGGTTCGCACAATCAAGAAAAGGCCTATCAATACCTGATGTTTGCCTATAGCAAGCTGCAGGCCGTGTCATGCGACCCAAAATCAGAGCCTGACTTGCAAGAGTGGTGTACGCAGCGGCTCCAGCATTTATGTGTACTGGCTTTGGAATTTACCAACCAACAACAAGAACCGCGCTGGAAAGAAGAGTCAGAAAAATTGATCGATTCGCATGTGCGTTTTATGGCAAGCCAACACCAGAACGATGATCAAGGTGCAGCTCTACGTCAACGCCACTGATCCACTCCACGATTTAACCCTGAACGATCAAACACCAAAGCAGAATCCCTTCACAAATAGGATCCGTGAAAAGCATGATCTAGCCTTGATCATGCTTCAGGGTCAGCAGTTACGATTTACATATAAGTTATTGAATTTTATTAATTATATGAATTTCAGGCAAAAAAAAGCGAGTCCCTTAGGAACTCGCAAAAATCTATTCAGTATGATGTAACAAAATATGAGCCAATCTATTAATCATAAGAAAGGACAAAGGTTGTCTATTCGGGATAAATAATAATCAACTGGATGCGTTACATTGTCAGAACTTTGTCAGCGTTAGGTGCGGTTTTAATCAGCACCTAATGTGTTCAAACTATCCATTCATCGACCGTAAATACGGGCTTCTTGATACTGGGTATTCCTACTGCAAAAATCAGCTCGAAAGATCAACACGCCCTAGTGATTAATGGCCAATCGCCATTTCATCGAGCGCTAGAAACACATTCTCGTCCAAATGACCTTTGTGAACTTGTTTACACACTTTACGACGTACAGCCAAACCAGAAATCAAACGTTCAATGGACAGGTGTCGATTGCTGGTGCTGTCACGGTCGTTGTACAGCTCAATTAAGCGACTCAGTGTTTCGTATGGGATAACATCCTCCCCTACTCTCAACCAATCAAGCTTCTCAATGAGCTCTGAGCACTCTTCTTTGATTGAGGCATGTGAATGCCCGGTCATAGCAGATAAAGCCGTTATACTGCGTTCTAGAGCCTCTGTGGAGGTATATTTAGAGAGAGTAATCATGATCTCATCAGCGTTGATCTCAACAGAGTGTTTACGCTGCTTAACTCGACGTCCCAATTTGCCTCTTGGCGACGGAGCTTTGCGCTGAATTGGTTCAAACTCACCATCGATAATCTCAGACAGCTCTTCCAGCTTCTGCTTAGACACCATCTCGTTACGCAGCGGGTTCGGTAACGTCGGTGCCATATTACGCTTACCGGCGTTGGTAGTACGCGCTCTTGAATAACGCAACACCTCTTCGACATTACATTTGATATCAACCTGATAATCGGTGGTTTTTCCTTTTTCGATCAACGCAGTGATCGTCAAGTGATAACCCCAAAGATTCACCAGGAAGGTATCTTCTTGATCCCCTACTTCGCCCAATTTTCTGAGTTCGCGGATCAAATCCATCGAGAAACGACGCCAATCGATATTACGAGCCAACTTCTGGTTCAGCTCGCTCAGTAACATACAATCTGAGTGGCGACGTGCCATACGGCTTCTAAAGTACGAATACATTTGGAAGACCAAGGTATGTTGTTTCAGGATTTCTGGCGGAAATAGGAAGAAATAATCACGCGTCAGCAGCTCTTCGTAGAACGAAGGTTCCCAGACAAGGATATACAGGTTCGGTTTAATGCGAATTTCGCCATCAGAGCCCTCTGTAGGCGCTTCTTCTGATGCCGTAATGGTTCTAGCTAAGAATCGGAAACGATCACTCTTGAAGCCTTCTGGCATGTTCTCGCTAAGCCAACGGCCCGTGAGCTCGTGCAGTTGGAAATCCGTAAATTCGATACGATCAATACTGTCACGGATCGAATCGCGTGCAGGACCGCTGTCTTTCTTGCCACGCAAAGACAAAATATCAGTGATGTAGAGTGGTGTTTTGTTCGGTGTGTGTTTCGCGTCGAGATGATAATCATCTTGGTGGTGATCATGATATTGAACAGTAAGCGTGAATAACGCGAACAGCGTCATCAGATCGTCAACCGTCATGATGTTTTTAGAAGATCGTGTCTCGATCACCGCTCGAGTACCAGAGATCGAAACCATAGATTTCTGGTAGCTCTTACGTGTTCTAGGTGGCGCCAACGCTTGATCAATAATCCCCGCCCAATTGGTTGGAGAAACAATGAATTGATCCGCTTCGTCTTTCATCGTCGGTGGTGTATTCAGTCCGTGTTCATTCAGTAAGCGCTTGTTTACTTTGGTTTGAGCTAGTGCTTTAGAACGCTTCTGCTTTTCATTTTGCTTGACGCTTTCTGTCACTAAACTGGTGGCACCCAGAACCGATATCAATTGGTTTGGGTTCACAAAGCGATGCAACATGGTTTTACCCGCAAGGCCTTCTTCAAAACGAACTGGGATTTGTTTGAACAGACCAATACTTACAGCGGCTCTCAGCCTTTGTTGCAAGGCGGCGCGAGTCACTTGACCATCAGTTGATTCAATAATCTCGGTGGTGGAGACGTATCCATCTTTGCTGCTAAACCCACGTAGTGAAATTAGGTTAAGAAGCTCAACGATGCTTTTGGTGACCCCTTTGAAGTGTTGATATTGTTCTATCCATTCAACGGCTGTTTCAGATACCTCAAATAAATGACCATCTTTGTGGCTTCGTGCCTTAATTAACAATTTCTCTTCTGGTTTCATTTTTGATCCGTATCACACTAACCGTAATTTCACTATAGTTCCTGAATGATAAAGAAAGAATGATCATAAATAAAGAGAATTTATTGGCTTTTAAATAACTGATCTTTTTGATTAATATGATCTTAAATGATTAAGTGATCTAATGATCTGGCTGTGAGTTTGCTTTTAAGTGCATGAATTATAAGTGTTAAAAAAAATCCGATTGGAAAGCATGATCATAAAGAACTCGAAACGATGATCATTAAATTAAAGAAAGCATGATCACAGAACCTCAGAACGATGATCATTAAGTCATTGTAAGCATGATCATTATCGGTTCGAAAGCATGATCATTATGCTTATACAGCTTATCCACAGTCCGTAATTGATCAAGTTGTATTAAGCGGCTTCTAAGTCACCTATGTGGATATTTTTGACAGCCAATTCATCGGAACAATGATCAAGTAATGCCCCTTTTACATCGTTCTTCCCCTTTGGCGTTCAAAATTCAATCGGTATTGGTTCCATAATCACTGGTTGGGGGCTTTTAGCTCGATACATCATAAATCAGGAAGCATGATCATGAAATTGTCATGTTTCTGTATTTGTAATCCGTGTCGATTGAATTTCCAAGCAATGAGGCCTTATAGAGCTTGAATCCCCATTGCAAAAGCATTTGTCCGTAAGTTAGCTCTATATTTATATGCTTCCGTAACGATATTTACTTGATCATTTTTCCGTGAGTTGATCATTTCTAACATGCACTTACTCCGATCAATATTGGTGAGTTTAGGCCTTGATCATGCTTCATAATTTGGCCCTGTCAATTATCTAACTGTTGATGTGCTCCATGATCATTCTTCCGGATAGGTTCCAATTCTCTTTTGTTTTATTACACTCGATTTTTACTTCGACTTTGAATTTTTTGTCCATTTGGTCTGTTTGGTTATTTTTTATTGAAAATCTGACAAATTCGAATGCAAATCACACCAACCGTAATCTATGGTTGTATTTCAATCGTTCCGAAGTTTATTTGCTGGTATTACATTTACATTGTAAATAAGTGACGATGTAACATTTTAAATGTAAACCGGAAATAGCACTGTTAGCGGTGATAAAAATAGAAGTTTTTGTGTTCATCTAAGCCTATTTTTCATCAAACTGTAAAAATACAGTCTATTTTATGTGATTTTACTCATAAATGTATGTTCATGTTTTTGTTGTGTTTGTTGTTAATCGCTGTACAATTTGTTCTAGGTTAATCATTACGGAAACTGGCAATGAAAAGAGAACAAACGATTGATAAGCTCTATCAGCTAGCCGAACAAACTCAACAAGTTCAGGCTGACCGAATTGAGATTATTCTGGAAGAGCGAAGTGATGAACATTTCCCTCCAATGTCTAAAGCTATGATGGAGACGCGTTCAGGCTTAACTCGTCGAAAATTGGATGAGGCTATCAACAAGCTTGAAGCGGATGGTCATCAGTTTACAAAGAACAACGCCAATCATTACTCGATTTCATTGACTGAAGCTCACATGCTGATGGACGCAGCTGAAGTACCGAAGTTCCACCAACGTAAGCAGCATGTAGACAATAAGCCATGGGTTATTAACGTACAGAACCAAAAGGGCGGTACGGGTAAATCAATGACTGCGGTTCACCTAGCGGCTTGTCTGTCTTTGAACTTAGATAAGCGCTACCGTATCTGCTTGATTGACTTGGATCCACAAGGTTCTTTGCGTCTGTTCTTAAACCCACAAATTAGTGGTGCAGAGCACGACAGTATCTATTCTGCTGTTGATATCATGTTGGACAACGTGCCAGAAGGCCAAGATGTTGATCTTGAATTCTTGCGTAAGAACGTACTTTTACCAACACAGTATCCGAATCTAAAGACGATTTCGGCGTTCCCAGAAGACGCGATGTTTAACGCTGAAGCGTGGCAAAGCCTATCTCAAGATCAGTCACTTGATATTGTTCGTCTTTTAAAAGAGAAGCTTATCGACAAAATTGCTGATGATTTTGATGTGATTATGATTGATACCGGCCCGCACGTAGACCCTCTAGTGTGGAACGCAATGTACGCATCGAACGCTCTTCTGATTCCATGTGCAGCCAAGCGTTTGGATTGGGCTTCAACGGTTAACTTCTTCCAGCACTTACCAACCGTGTACGAGATGTTCCCGGACGACTGGAAAGGGCTCGAATTTGTTCGTCTAATGCCAACCATGTTTGAAGACGACAACAAGAAGCAGGTATCAGTATTAACTGAGATGAACTACCTGTTGAATGACCAAGTAATGATGGCCACTATTCCAAGAAGC
Source organism: Vibrio sp. SG41-7 (assembly GCF_014164465.1). Lineage (NCBI taxonomy): Bacteria > Pseudomonadati > Pseudomonadota > Gammaproteobacteria > Vibrionales > Vibrionaceae > Vibrio > Vibrio sp. SG41-7. The sequence goes on from NZ_JACJFF010000012.1 coordinate 51,131, forward strand.
CGCGCTTTTGAAACCTGTGCAGATACTTACAGCACGGTTTTCGATCTAACGGTGAGCGACTTTGAGGGTGGTAAGAAAACTCTGGCTGTCGCTCAAGACGCAGTACAAAAAAGTGCTCTAGAATTAGAGCGTGTATTACATAGCAACTGGCCTTCACTTAATCAGGGATAACAAGAATGGCGATTAAAACATCTGACTTAAATGCAAAGCTATTTGGTAAAGCAAACAAACGTCGCGTAGCTACGCCACAAGAAGCTCAAACAGCGGCTAAAGAACAGGCTCAAGTGATCGAGCTTTCTGTTGCAGGCGAAGAATTGGTTTCATTTGAACTAGTTCGAATTCCGGCGGCTGACGTAGCAACTCAAACGGTTGTTTTCGAAGAAAATGCTCGTGAGCAATCTTTCTTAAACGAGCACGCGCTTTCTGATGTTCTTACAACATTGAAAGAACGTGGCCAGCAATACCCAGCGGTTGGTCGTAAAAACAAAGACGGTAAGATTGAAGTTCTCGATGGTAGCCGTCGTCGTATGTCGTGTATTTTGGCTGACAAAGAGTTCCTTATCTATGTAGCTGAAAACATCAACGGCGAACACGCTAAGTTCCTATCTGATGTTGCTAACGCTCATAAGCCGCTTTCTCTGTATGAGAAGGGTAAAGAGATGCAAGCGAAGCTAGATAAAGGCGAAGCTGAAGACCAGAAAGCACTAGCGAAAATGTTCCAGTGCAGTGAAGCTTTGGTGAGTGGCGCGTTGAAAGCGGCGGCTTTGCCTCTTGAACTGCTACAAGCTTACCCAAATGTGAGCGATCTTGGTCGACCAACCATTGTTAAGCTGCACAAACAATTTGGTGGACTGACTGGCGAACAGCAGCAAACATTACTGACTAAGTGTGCTGCTTCTGAAGGTTTTGTATGGCAGCGTAGCGAAGCACAAGGTGTTACGCGTTTAACTAAAGACGTTACTGAAACTTTGGAAGGTTGGATTCTTGAATTGGCACCTGCGCCAGTGAAGAAAGCTTCTCCAAAAGTTGAGCTTATTAAGGGCCGCGCTTCATACAGCCGTAAGGGTTCAAACTTGGCGTTGAACCTTAAGAAAGTGGATGATGCGACAATGGAAGAGATTTTGGCCTTCGTTCAATCCAAGCTCGACTAAGTCGACAACTTCCCATTACGACTCTAAAGCCGCATTATGCGGCTTTTTATTTGGCTGTGATAAACTGTGTCTAGATGAATCTGGACGCTAACTATGACAAACCCAACCAACACTTTTCTGCATACACTTTCTGATGTTGCTCAACATAATGATCACCGTTACGGCGTGGTTTTTAACGGCGATGTCGATTGGCAAAACACGGTTATTTCAACCTTCCTTGAAGATAAGAACGTTAAATCCATTTTTCAGATTGGCGGTGTCCCATTCGACGATGTGACGCATGCTCCGGTTAAGAAGGGGCTACAACTTCTGGGTCGTGAATGCCAGATTCTTGTTTGTGATTTTAGAGATCAGTTTGACGCGAATGGTTTCAGTGCAGCACTGGGATCGTTAGTCGGTGGCGGTTTGTTGTTGGTGTTGCCGCCAAACGTCAATGAAGCTGAAGAGGGTAGGAGTTCTTGCTTTGGCCAACGTTGGTTAAAGGGGCATTTCGATAAACTCATTTCTGTTTCGCAAGCTAATGAAGCTGTCGATGTTACTCAAGCGAGTAACGCATTCCCCCCAAAACAAAACGTTGAAATCGGATTGGATAGATTTGAACAGCAAAACGTGGCAGTTGAGTTAGTCAAAAAGGTGTTGTCTGGGCATCGCAAACGTCCTTTGATTCTCACCGCAGATAGAGGCCGCGGTAAAAGCTCGACGTTGGGGATTGCCGCAGCGCAGCTTCTGGTTGAACGTCATGGATTAGATATTATTGTGACTGCGCCTTCTGTGAAAGCAATCGAGCCTGTATTTTCCCATGCAATACAGCGACTCGAAGTCATCGAAGTGGTTAACGCTACTCACATTCGCCATCAAGGGGGAAGTTTAAGATTCGTGGCTCCGGACGACTTACTTAAATCTAAGCCTGATTGCGACCTGCTATTGGTTGATGAAGCGGCTGCTATTCCAATCCCTATGCTCAAGTCCATGGTCGGTATTTATCATCGCATGGTTTTTTCAACCACGGTACACGGTTACGAGGGCAGTGGACGAGGGTTTGGGATTAAGTTTGAATCTTGGCTTTCTGTACTCCGCCCTGGTTGGAAAGGCTTTAAGCTTGAACAACCGATTCGTTGGAACAACAACGACCCACTAGAAGCTTGGTTGTTTGATTGCTTCCTGCTTGGTAACGATGCGTCGCTAAGTGACTCGGCGATTCATGAATTAGATAACTTTTCTGATCAGACAATCAACCAATTAAATTTAGTTGAACTATCAAAAGCAGATTGCTTGGCTAATCCACACAAGTTACAACGATGTTTTTCTCTACTTGTCGATGCTCATTATCAAACGTCACCCAACGACTTAATGCAGTTCCTCAACAATTCAGCAATCCGTTTGTACGCCGCTTGGCAGCAAGATGAATGCTTAGGTTGTATGTTGGTTACTGAAGAGGGTGGCTTAGATAAAGATTTGATTGCTCAGATTCAAATTGGAAAACGCAGACCTCAAGGACACCTTGCTCCTGTGTTACTGGCAAACCAACTTGGCTGTACAGAAGCGGCGACCAGTCGCTGCCTTCGAGTGATGCGCATTGCAGTTTCAACGCCTCATCAGGGTTTGGGCATTGGTGGTTGGATGTTGGCTAAGTTATCAGAGCAAACCAGCCAAGCGGATTATCTGGCGACAAGCTTCGGTGCGACTAGTGAGTTGATTTCATTCTGGCGCGATAACGATTTTGTACCTGTCCATATTGGCCACCAGCGCGATCAGGCAAGTGGCTGCCACTCGGTATTGATGGTTAAGGCGCTTACCTCAAACTCCCAAAGCTGGATTAACCAAGCTCTAAGTCACTTCGAGCGTAGCTACTGCTTTCTTGTTTCAGGTTCTTTAGTTTCACTTGAAACCGAAATGGTGCGCGTACTGCTGCCAAAGAGTGTCAATACCGTTAGCGAGTTTGAAACTCAGTTAGTTAGAAATTATGTGAACGGTGGCAACAGTTACGATGCGATTAGCTTCAGCGTACTGAACTTGATTCTACTCAGTAACGAGCGAAACATAGGTATTTCTGACTTACTCATCGCAAAGGTTGTTCAGCAGAAAGAGTGGGGGACTTGTGTTGAACAGTCTAATCTTGTTGGTCGCAAACAAGCAGAGATTCAGTTTCGTAAAGACGTCGATGTTTTGCTAGCAAATTTACAGTGTAAATAGACAAGCCATCATTTAAATAGATTGACCGTTACAAATTAGATTTACAGTGTAAATTAGAATCTTGGATTTACACTGTAAACTGAAGCTCCATATTGAAATCCGTTTTTACCCTGATTACCAGCTTCATCACTTCTGTTCCACCTCTCCACAACAGCCTTTAATCTTCTAAAGCTATTCGCCTTTACTATCTTGCTCTAATATCGAATCGACATTCAATCACGCGAAATATTCTGAAAAATTTCCCTATGTATTTGTAAAGGCGAAGTAGATCATAAAATGTGTAAGTCTTATTTATGAGTCATGTTTGCAGAATCGAAAGTAAGTGATGTGACGCTGATTATTCTAATAATGTGATACTCAGCGCAGAACGAATTATATAGACTGAATAACAACTGAGTCATTAGGGATACTCAATTCGAATGTGGGATAACATTGTTACATTGTCAGAAGACAAGCAACAAGTGATGGCATGTCTGCCGTCGGGGTTTGTGGTTGAAGCAAGCTTTGATAACACGACGTTGCCACCAACCTTGGAAGCTTTGGACGCATCAAACTATTTTCTTTTTGAAGAAGAGGTGTTGCGCTTCGTCACTCTTGCCAAAGAAGGTAAAGGGGAAGCTTACGAAGGAGTCTTGATTGCCGAAGTTCGTAACGCAAGCGTTGCTGTCGAACTGTCTGATGACGAGATGCTCGCGAGTCTGGTGGTGACGGGACCACATCATGGACACGCACTGCGCGGGAGCGACATCATTCACTGTTTAGCCCAAGCCCACATAACAAAGGGAATTAATAAGTTAGCGCTCAGAAAAGTGCTGATGATGAGTAACAAGCTTAAACCCGGTGAAAAGTTTACTCAACCCGTCGCGAAAGGGACGCAGCCAGTAAAGGGCAAAGATGCTAAGTTTGCCGCCTTGGTTGAAGACATTACTCGCCAAGTCTTGAAGCCTCGCAGTAAAGACGAAGGCAAGATTGATATGCGAGACTTGGGGCAAACCATTACTGTTGGTCAAAATGATCACTTAATGAAGCGTACTCCCGCGACCAAAGGCATCGCTGGCTTTACCGTCCAAGGTCGAATTATCCCACCGCTTCCTGGACAAGACAGTTTAATTAAGCCTGGAAAGGGCACCTACATCTCCCCTGACGACCCCAATTTATTACTCGCTTCATTTCCTGGATTACCCATAATCAAAGATAGAACTATTGAAGTAGATGACGCCTTGTGTGTTAGCAACGTAGATGTTTCAACCGGACACGTTAAATTCAAAGGCAATGTCTTTGTCTCTGGGAACATTGAACCGGGAATGATCGTTAAAGCGACAGGAAGTGTCACGGTTGGTGGCTTTATTGAATCGGCAGAAGTCCAAGCACAGGGTGACATTAAAGTCGCGAAGGGGATTATCGGTCATACGACTAAAGAGGGTGAGCCGAAAAGCTGCAAGGTGTTTAGCAAAGGTTCTATCACAGCAAGCTACGCGCAGAACGCCGAACTCCAAACCGCCACCGACCTTCGACTGGGTGTGCACAGCATGAGTAATGATATTCGTTGTGGTAACAACCTTATCGTGATGGACAGTTTGAAGAAGCACGGTACGCTCAGTGGCGGCGAAGCGAGAGTCGGTGGGAAAGTGGAGTGTGTCTTTTTAGGCGTAGAAGGAGATACCGCAACCAAGGTACACGGATTTGCACGTTACGATGGTTACCGACAAAAGATAGCCGAGCTGAAAGAAACTTATAAGCACGCTCAAGAGCAGACCATGGATGTGATTCGCCAAGAGCTCGAATTTAAGAAGCGACCAAAAGCGGAACGCAGCGAAGAGCAAGCGCTAGAAATTGAGCAGCATCGAGAAAAGAACAATCTCGCGATTGAAAATACTAAGTCGCAGTTGGATACACTCGAAGCTGAGTTTGAAACCAACCTTGCCGAGTGCACAGTTGAGGCGCATGAAAAGGTGTATACCCGAGTGACGATTCAATTTGGTGATGAGACAGTCACCACCAAGCGAACCCATGGCGGCAGTGTTTTCTCGTTCAACCAATACGAGATTCAATGTTCATTCAAAATGGAACAAGAAGATATCTCGTTGTAATTGAAATACTTTGAAATTGACCGACTCTGAATAGAGCGGCTCGAGCTATTTTCTACTCATTAGAACAAACAAAAAAGGGGGAGCTGATGCTCCCCCTTTGCTTTTTCTGATATTGATCTAGTTAGATTCTTTAAGTCACATGAGCGCTTTAACTTGCTGCTCTTACCTTGCCTTGCTTCAAGTCTGACAGAACTTGTGCTTTCGGGCCGTCGGCAATAATGCTGCCTCTCTCCATCACAATCACTCGATCTACAATATCCAACATCGATGTTTTGTGGGTGATAAGAATCAATGTCTCGCTTGGCAATAACTGGTTGAGTTGATGTTTGATGTGCATCTCTGAGCGATTATCCATCGCACTGGTCGGTTCATCCATCAAAAGCACGGGTGGACGTCCTAAGAAGGCTCTCGCTATGGCAATCGACTGACGTTGACCACCTGATAGCAAAGCACCACCTTCGCCCACTTGGCGTTCCAAGCCAGCTGGATCTTGCTGAGTAAAAGCGGTCACGCCTGCACGGTTGGCTGCGTCCATCACATCACGGTCATCGACCAACGGGCGACCTAAGGTAATGTTGTCTCTTACTGAGCCGTAGAACAGGTTACTGTCTTGCGGTACACAGCCTATATTGCGTCGTACGTCGACATGATGCAGTTGTTCCATGTCAGTGTCATCAATGCGCACATGACCTTCTGTGGGCTTGTATAGGCCCATAATCAAACGTTCTAGCGTGGTCTTGCCTGAACCAATTCGGCCAATGATCGCCACTTTTTCACCGGGTTTGATATTAAGGGTCAGGTCTCTGATAGAAGCGACTGGCGAGTCTGGGTAGTGGAACGTCACTTTATCTAGCGCAATATGACCCTGAATAATCGGACGGTGGATGTAGCGCTTACCTTCTTCCTGTTCATCAGGCATCGACATTACTTGTTCAATCAAGGTCATCGAAGACTTTGCTTGGTTGTAACGTGTAGAAAGCAAAGACAGTTGAACAAGAGGGCCAATTGCACGGCCGCTCAACATGGTCGCGGCAATCAAGCCACCCATAGTGAGTTCACCTTCTGCGATGAGGTACACACCAAAAATGATCATACCTACATTGGTACTTTGTTGAACAAAGCCAGCCGTGTTTTGGATGCTGTCGGTGATGCGGCGACTTTTGATATTCCAGTTTGCCATGTGCGCAACCGCTTCTTCCCAACGGAATTGGAACTGACTTTGCGCGCTGAATAGCTTAACGGTTTCTAACCCAGCCAAGCTCTCAATCAGGTTCGCGTACTTCTGAGAAGCAAGTCGAGAGCCTTCTTCAATCGTACGACGTAGTGGCCCTTGGATTAACAGTGCATAGATAATCAAAATGACCACACCGACGACAGGAACAAACACAAGGTTTCCGGCCATCAGCCAAATTAACGCCAAGAACATCAGCGCGAATGGTAAGTCGATTAACGAGCCAATGGTTGCTGAGGTAAAGAACTCACGGATTGATTCAAATTCTTGCAGGTTTTTCGCGAAAGCGCCAACAGAGGCGGGCTTTGCTTCCATGCGAATCCCCAGAACTTTACTGAACAGTTTAGAGGAAATTAGGATATCGGATTTTTTCCCCGCGACATCAATGAAGTAACTGCGCATTAACTTGAGAAGCAGATCGAAAAGGAAGACGACGAAAATACCACTCGCCAACACCCACAGGGTTTCAAAGGCAAGGTTAGGGACTACTTTGTCGTACACCAAACGAGTAAACATTGGCGCGGCAATGGCGAAGATATTGATCAAAATGGATGCAATCAACACATCACGATAGATGTTTTTAGATTCCCAAATGGTGCTCCAAAACCAGTGACCTTTGCGTGTTTTTAGAACCTCAGGTGAACGTTCATCATAACGGAATTGTTTTTTTACCAAGAAGTAGCGGCCGATGAATTGTTCTTTGAGTTCATCGACTGGAATGACGATAGGCACCATCCCGCTTTCTGCGGTGATGATCTCTGCTTCTTGTTTTTCTAAGTCGATACTATTTAGAACACATGCTTCGCCCTGTTTGAGAAGTAAAATAGCAGGCAGAATCAGGTGAGGAATACTTTCTAACTCGGAACGGTTTTCTTTCGCCACTAATCCCGCTCGTTCAGCAGAACGAGGGAATAGGAAAGGGGTTAGCTTTCCATCGGATAGTGGTAGCCCATTGATCAACGCTTCGGGCGAGTTAGCTAACCCGTAATACCGACTAACGTAGATCAGTGAGTTTAATAGTGGATCTTGCATGCGATATAACCCTTACAACTATTTATCAACAATGAAGCCTTGGAACACTTCTACGTAGTTATCAGACAGGATATCTAGCTGAGTCTGAGTTTCTATTCGAGACGCAATGGTGGTTATGCCTAGGTTGTGAGCGGTTCTAGAGATCGACGTTAAGGTGAATTTCTGTTTTTCATCATCAAGGTTGTGCGTGAACAAGTAATCCAACTTCACATAGCTTGGGCGGTACTCGTTGATGTAATCCAATGATTGGAAATTACGTCCGTAGTTATCAACACCGAATACGGACTCAGCGTTACGAATGGTGTTACACAGCAGCGCCGTGTAGTGCGGAACATTGATGAAACAATTTTCTGGAATCTCAAAATGTAACAGATGAGCAATTGAGGCATTGTGTTCAAGAGTTTTACCAATCCAGCGGATGAAGCTTGGCTGAGAAATACTGCTTGGCGAAATATTGATAGCAACGGGGCTCGTTATTTCTTTCGCATTCAGTTTCTCTATCATCTTCTCGATAACGTATTGGTCGAGAATGTGGCTCATTTCTAACTGTTCTAGTGCGTATAGATATTGGTTTGCACCGTAACGAACTCCGTCTTTTTCAATCGCAGAGAACACTTCTTGGTGATACGTTTTGCCAAAGCTATTGTTTGCAGCTTGCAGACGGAAGGTGACAAGGTCGTTGATGATCGCTTCTTCAACCAACATACGCCATTGTTGTTTGCCCATCACAGCACCATGATCGTCTGCCGTTACGTAGCCGTAAGTCAGTTCACGGTTCGCCTTCGCACTTGAGAGCGCATTATCGACCAATGACATGATTTCGGTACTGGTTTTTCGCGTGTTGCTGTATGTCACACCTAGCGCGATGTGTGGATTCGCCGTACCTGTTGGGTCTGAGCCTAGGTTTTGAATGCAGTTTACGATGCTGCCAGCAACAAGTTTAAGTTCGCTTTCATCAATGTTTGGCATGATGAAACCGAATTCGTCACTAGAAATACGGGCGATGGTGATATCTGGTGATGAGATTGAAGCTTGCAGCTGTTCAGCCAGTTGATGAACCAAGGCATCACCTTCTTGATAGCCTTTTTCGTCGTACTCTTCACTAATAAATTCGGCTTTTAGTACGGCTAAACCACCTAAACTCGACTCTTCTAACCATTGAGTTAACTGAGACATGTAGTAAGCGCGGTTGCCTAGCTGAGATACAGGGTCGATATACGCTCTTTCACGCAGCTTTTGAGCTTCTTTCGCTTGGTTTTTAAAGGCCAGTTCAACTTGGGTCGACATGTGGTTGATACCATCGACAACCAAGGTGAGATCTTTTGTCTTTGGACGAGCCAGTGGTTCTCCAAACTGATTCTTCGCGATCTGATCCATCTTGGTAATGATCAACGAGAGCGGGCGTAAAGCACGCTTAAGGATCCAAGAGATAGACACTAAACCGAGCAAGAAGATCGTGCCAAAGATGCTCAGTAAGCGGATGAACGCTTGCCAAAGCTGATCGTAGGCAGGACCAGGGTGACTTACGATCTCGACTTCTGCCAGTTGCATCCAGCCACTGGTAATTACGCGGCGGTCATGAACAGGCTCAAATAGGTTAAGGTTAGTAAACCACTCTGGTACGCCAGTTGGCTTTACAGGGTATGAACGGAGAATGTCATCTCCGGTGTCTAGGAAAATCAATCGCACGACGGAATAAGAACTGCCATCAAATAGGGCGTTGATAACAGACTCCACTGCCACCTTGTCCTTTTCTTCTAGGTAAGGGGCGAGAGCCAGTCCAACAGTATTAATGGTATTACTTACCTCAGAGCGTTGCTGCTCCTCTAAGTATCCACGGGTGGTATTGAATTCGATCATAAAAACTGACGTCATCAGCAGTATGAATACCGCAACCATCCCGACCACAAGCTGTTTATATAAAGTCATTGTACCTACTCATCGTAATTGATAATGGGTTTGTTTAAATTGAGAGAGCGCTCACGAGAACGTAGGTCGTTCCATAAGCTCAATCTTGAAGATTTCCCTGCCAGCTTACCGCTGCCTGCTGCCGACTTAATTAACCAAAGGTTTTTACCATTGAAACTGTATATCGGTCGCAGGTCACCGCGTTTAGAACCGCGTTTTATTTCAGGGTTTAAGTTATCTAAAATTAGTGGTTCTGCACTGGGTGTTGAGTAGTACGCCAACACCATATGGAATTGGTTTAACTCAAGTGCTTTTACGTACACCAATCGTAATTTTTTATCTGGGACGCCGAGTTCAAGTAAAGAGAAGTATTTTGCGATAGTGAAGTCTTCGCAATCACCGGCGTTGCTGCCTAAAAACTCCAGTGGTGTCGCCCAGTAGTCATTCTTTCCCCACAGTATGTTGTCATCGACAAAGTACATTTGGTTAAAGAATTGGTTTACCGAATCGAGTCTTTCCGTTTCACATAGCCCTTCGTACGACGTCATATTGGAGCGCCATGTTGCCACTCGTTTTCCGGCTCTTTCCCCGTAGGTTGCAGTAACCGCGTCTATCCACCTTTGGTCGCTCTTGTTGAGCGCGACTGAGGTAAAAGAGGTGAGGACCAGCAACAATAACGAAATCCGAGATTTCATAGCCTCTGCTCTTGTCTGTTCACTGTGTATTGAAAGGCGCTATCAAGCATCAAACGTCCTTACTCTTTTAATGCGTTGTTTTGAGCGCTTAATAGTGGCTTCAACATGTACTCAAGTACCGTTCTCTTGCCCGTGATGATATCGACAGAGGCTGTCATACCAGGAATGATCGGCAACTCTTCGTTGTGTCCAAAGCTGTATTTATCGGTACGTACACGCACGATGTAGAAGCTATTGCCTTCTTCATCTTGAGTAGTATCAGCGCTGATGTGTTCTAGCACGCCTTCCAAACCGCCATATTTTGTGAAGTCATAGGCACTAAATTTAACAATGGCGGTCAGTTCTGGGCGTAGGAATGCGATATCTTGCGGAGCGATTTTAGCTTCAACCAATAGCGAGTCTTCAGTCGGTACAATCTCAACAATGTCCATACCCGGCTGAATAACACCGCCCACGGTATTAATACCGAGTGTTTTGACTGTGCCCGTTACGGGAGAGACCACGATGGTACGGTTTACTCTGTCTTCAAGGCCAACCGAAGATTCGGTCATTGCAGAGAGCTTGTCTTGTGCTTGGTTCAGCTTTTCTTGTTGTTCCGAGCGGAAGCTCAATGCAGCATCAATACGGCTTAACATAGATTCTTTGATTGCGGAACGAAGGAGAGGGATTTTGAGTTCGCTCGAGGTCATTTCTCGGCGAGTGTCATTCACTTGTCTTTGAAGCTTGAGGAGTTCAATTCTTGGCACAACGCCTTCATCGGCAAGCGGTTTTGTTATATCTAACTCTTGGCGGGCGAATTTGTAACTTTGTCTTAAGTTATTGACGCGCGATTTTATTTCAACAAGGTCTTGTTGCTTCTGTTCAACTTGTTGATCAAAAACGGAAAGTTGGTTTCTTAGGTTGTTTAGGTCTTGACGATATTCGGCTTTTTGGCGATTAACCAGTTTAGGTTGAAGTTCGTATAGCTTTGGTGGGAAGGCGAGTTTGCCGTAGTCGAGTAACACACTTTGTTTCCAGTTTTCGACGGAGAACTCTTCGTTGATGACCACGCTGTTAAAGGAAGCTGAAAGCATCAACACGCTGGCGGTTAAGTTTGCCACTTGTTGTTCGCGCTCTCGGAAGTCAGAACGGAATCGAGTGTCATCGATCAACAGCAGCTGTTGACCTTTTTGGACGCGTTGACCTTCCCTTACTAATATCTCTTTTACGAGGCCGCCCTCAAGGTTTTGCACCACTTGGATTTGTGAAGAGGGGATGACTTTGCCTTGGCCAACGGTGACTTTATCGATCTCAGCCCAAGCGGACCACCCAATAGCAGCAATAAAAAACAGAACGATCACCCATAACATAATACGCGCACTGGTGGGCGTGTTGAGTAGTAGTGCCGCTGTTTTATCATCGACGTACTCAAGTTCGGTTTCGTTCAATTTGCTGTAATTCTTCTGGCTCATGACTGTCCTTGTTTGCTAAATAAAAGTGCAAGCCTATTGAGTGTATTCTTACTTTTGATAAATGTTAAGATTTTGCTCCTTTAAATCTTTGAATTTATATATTTTTTAAGACTTATCGGTTCTTGAAATCTGTTTTATCCAATTGGTGCTTTCTCAGCTTGTCATACAGTGTCTTTCGTGACACTTGCAGCTCTTGTTGCACTTCTTTTAAACGTCCTTGATGGCGATGTAGTGCCTCAATTAAGATAATTTGTTCAAAGCTATCAGTACGTTGGTTTAACGACTGTTGCTGCTCCTTAATGCTCACGTCACGCTCATCCGCGTCACTTTGCTCACCAATATCACCGTCGAGCGAGGGCTGCTTAATTTGAGTCAGCACTCTGAGTTCGGCATGTTGGCGAAGCTGGCGAATGTTTTCCGTCCAATGAGTCGCAATGAGTCGTTGAATCTCTTTTTCTGTAATGACGGGTGGCGGCAGCTGATATCGACTTGCCGCACCACGAGCAAAATGCTTAAACAAGGAGCCAATATCTTCAGTTCGTTGCGCCAAGGTTAGCAAATCAAATCGGCGGAACTCACCTACAATTGTAGTTGGAACTATTGTGGTTGCGATAATGATACAAGTTGCATTGGTCTTGCATGAGTTTTCACGAAGTAGAGTGGGTTTTAGAGCCGCCAACCAGCGCCATTGTTGTGAAGTTAATGCTTCTGTTTCATGGATATAAAGTGTTCCGCCCTGATGTTTGCTGAATAATTGCACAATAAACTGATCAAAAGTAGCTTGGTCATTGCGTGGTAAATTGAACGCAGCGACAGGGCAAAGTTCTGCGGATTGATGGCTGTGTAGATCGTGCGTGTACTGCGCCGTGACTCTTTTACCTGTCCCTAGATCGCCGACAAACAGTAGAAGAGGGTGAGTTTTGGTATCTAAGGTGATCAGTTCTCGGCGTAATGCCTGCATGGATGGCGATTGACCAATTAGTTTTGGTCCCACCTGATTCTGCATCGCCAACTCTTTACGCAGTAGGTTGTTCTCTTCAACCAGTGCGAGTTTATCTGCGGCTTTTTTTACCGCGGTGAGTAGGGCATCGACCACAAATGGCTTTTCCAGAAAATCGTAAGCGCCGGCTTTCATTGCCGACACCGCTGTTTGCACGTCACCATGCCCAGTAAGGACGATGATCTGAAAATGAGGATTTTGGCTCAACAACTTTTGTGTCAATTGAATGCCATCCATCACTGGCATGTGAATATCGGTGATGACAATTCCAGCTTGCGCGGTATCTATTTTCTTCAATGCCTCAATAGCATTAGGAAAGCAGACGATATCGATGCCTTCAATGAGCATGGCTTGTTCTACGGAGTCTCGGATTGCGGGTTCATCGTCGACAAAATAGAGTTTAGGCATAGAGTGCAAAAGTCGAGTCCTTAACAGTATGTGATTTTCTGTATGTCAGATTAGCAGTATGTAACGTTCGTTTTCTAATCAACAATAACAACAGCCCGTTAGCCCTTATCGTTATATAACGGGATGTTTAGCGAGAATACCATGCCTGAAGGCTCTAATCGGTTCGCGCTGATCGTGCCGTGATACGCCTCAATAATCCGTTTCGATATTGAGAGCCCTAGCCCTAAGCCTTCCGGTTTAGTGGTAAAAAACGGGTCGAACAACTTTTCTAATTTGTCGTCCTGCATGCCAATTCCGTTATCCCAAATGATCACCTGACAAGAGTTATGATGCAGTTGCCATTCGATGCCTATCTGCGGGCTAGCCTGTTGGTCTACGTTTTCCAGGTTTTGTTGCTCCTGCAAGACTTTCTGTTCAAGAACTTGTTGTTGAAGCGCTTGAGTCGCGTTGTGAATCAGGTTAACCAGCACTTGTTCGAGCTCGGTTGGGTGAATCGCAGTGTTAATGTCGTCTGGCACTGTGCTTAACCTTAGCGTGATGCCTTGTTTGATCATTAGCGCACTAAGAATACTGGTCGCGTTGTTGATCGATTGATGCAGGTTTGCGACGTGATGTTCTTGCTTGGTTACCTTGCGAGTGAAGACTTTAAGACGCGCGATGATCTCGGTAATTGAGGTATTCAAAGCAATCATTTTATCGAGATTGCTTTTGACCAAGTCAGTCCGTTCCATTTCAAGCAGCTTTAAGCTGTTCTCACTGTATGTTCGCAGCGCTGCAAGTGGTTGGTTGATTTCGTGGTTAATGCTGGCTGACAGCTCACCGAGTACTGCTAATTTTGCGGTTTGTGTCAGCTCTTGTTCTGTCTGTTTCAACTTCGACTGCGACTCTTGGTATTGAAAAAGGGTTTGTTGCAGCTGTTGATTGGATTGCTTCAAGTAGTGAGTGCGTTTATCAACGGTTTGCTCTAGGTTTTGGTTGAGTCGGGTCAACGCCACTTTCGCGAGATAAGTCTGGCGCCACGACCAAGCGATGAGCATCACCAAGCTGTAAATCACCACGAAGATGACATCGATCTGCACGACTTTAATAAGCTCAGCTCTGGTCTCTTTTAGGGCGACGACTTGGTACTGGTTGTTGCTGACCGTTGCAGGGTAAAGATTAAAAGCACCAAGCTTGAATAGCTGGTTAGCGGTGAGCTCTTTTCGGATTTCATTGGATTGAAGGTTCTTAGATTGATTGGCGTTGCTAGCTTCTGACTGAGAGCTTGAAGCACGGAAGGCTTCGATGATCGAAATTTCGCTTTGACCGTATTGGCGTTGAAGTGCGATATCCGTTTGTTGTTGCTGAGTTAATGGCAACAATGAATGGTAAAGCCATGGAGCTTGGCTTGATAGAAAGACTACTTGGTTTGAATCGAGTACCACGATCTCGAAGTCGTCGCTGGTTAGGATATTTTCGAGGTTCTCTAAACTCACCTTTACGGTGATAACACCAACAATGTCATTCTCAACATACAGTGGTGAAGATAAAAAATAACCGCGTACATTCGAGCGAGCGCCTAGCGCGACATATTGTGTATTGTTGCCTTGAATGGCTGAAGCAAAGTAGGGACGAAACGAGAAGTTCTCACCCACAAAAGTACGAGGCTTTTGGTAATTACTGGAAGCGACTACAGTGCCGCTCGGGTCATGAATATAGATGGTGTCAGCTTGGCTTTGGTTTGACCATTCAAACAGTAATTGATTGAGCTGAGTGACGGAAATCTTGTCTGTTTGTGGTGATGAGTCAAAATAAGAGAGCAGACGCGGGTCATGGCTGAGTAAATCCGGGATCTGTTTGAACTTATCCAGTTCAGAATCGATTTGTAGATTGGCTTTATTAGCCGCTTCATTGAGTTGCTGAGTGACGATTTTTTCTTGGAATTGTACTGCCATAAAGTGGGTTGCAGTCAGCCCTGAAGCTCCCAGTAACAATGAGAATAAAACAAAGGGCGTCATTAGGTTAGGCAGTATCTTGGTCACTTGGATCTCAGCGTGTAATCGGTTTGTATAAAGATTATCAATATGATTGATTGAGTACCGAGATCTTGTTAACACCGAACACCTTCTGTGAGACAAAACCATGGCTTAGACTTGTGTTTCAAAGGATTACAGCGCAAAATCACAAAAAATTGAAAGGAGCAACGAAATGGAACTGACAGATATTCGTCGTGAATACGCTAAGGGTGGATTGAGACGTAAAGACTTAGCCGCAGACCCTATTGAGCAATTCAATCTATGGTTAGAACAAGCCATCGAAGCTAAGATGACTGACCCTACTGCCATGACAGTTGCCACGGTTGATGAAAATGGTCAGCCATTCCAACGAATTGTTTTGCTAAAGAATGTTGATAAAGACGGTTTCGTTTTTTACACCAACTTAGGTAGCCGTAAAGCGCACCAACTTGAGCACAACAGTAAGATAAGCCTGCATTTCCCTTGGCATCCTCTAGAGCGACAAGTTCACATTACTGGCACCGCTGAAAAGCTGACAGCAATGGAAAACATGAAGTACTTCTCGTCACGCCCAAAAGAGAGCCAATTGGCCGCGATTGCAAGTAAGCAGAGTAGCCGTATCTCAGCTCGTGGCATTTTAGAAGGTAAGTACCTAGAGCTTAAACAGAAGTTTGCTAAAGGAGAGATTCCGGTGCCTTCTTTCTGGGGTGGCTTCCGAGTTCGCGTGGATAGCATTGAGTTTTGGCAGGGTGGTGAACACCGCTTGCATGACCGTTTCTTGTTCTCACGCCAAGACAACAGCTGGGATATTGATCGCCTAGCGCCTTAGGTTTATGGATCTTAAGTGGTCTACACCGAATAGAACATACAAAAATACCGCTGACTTGGTGATTAGAAACATCAAGCAGCGGTATTTTTTTATCTGTACCTTCCCAGATTCATTGACGAGTTGGTCATTCAACTCATTTATCACTGTGCAGCACAACGGAGATCTGTTTATTGAGCAGAGTTTCTGGGATCACGGAGCCTAAGCCCGAGTCCAATGCATACTCAATCAATTGACTTTTGCTGCGTGCATCGAACTTCTGTTTCAATCTGGCGACATGACCTTCGACCGTTTTGATTGAAATGTCTAACGTAGACGCAATGTATTGAGGCTTCTTGCCGAAAAGCAGTAAGAACAACACCTCTGATTCTCGCGAAGTCAGCCGCTTTTGCAGCTTAGACACGCGCGGCTCTGATCCTGCAAGTGATGCTTGATTACCTTTCGCTCCTGTTGCCTGACAAACCCAGTGGCCGACTTCTAAGATCGCAGTATCAGTGAGCTCTTGCCCATAGAAGATAGTGCCTTGGACATTGTCGTTATCATCAAGCCAAGGGGTTTTGGTAAAGATATGGGCGTGCCAGCGTCCGTCTGGATAGGGGTGAATATCGAGGATTTTAAGGGTACTGCGTGTATCCATCACATGTTTGTCTTGAGCTCTGAAATCTTGCGCGCACTCAATGGTTTGACTGGGCATGTCGAAGTCGGTCAAACCAGTACAAGTCTCATCGGGTTTTAAGCCAATCAGTTTGTTGTAGGCAAGGTTTGCGTACACGAAGACCGAATCAGTATCTTTGCAGCCCCAGCAACCTGGAAGTTGTTCAAATAAAGAACGATGTATGGAGTTGAATGGATCTGGCAAGGTTTTATCTCGTAAGCAGAGGTATAGTAATAATATCAGTTTCTTATAGCGCTGCAATGGCAATTAGAGTTTGTACTCTGCTCGAAAAATAGGGGGGTGAATGACAGTTAAACAGATTGTTGACTAACTGCTTCAATCACGGGGAATAGGTGGGCAGAAAGGGTGATAAACAGGCAAAAAAAAGCCAGCCTGAAGAGGGGCTGGCTAAAGACAAGATATGCCTTGTCGACATGTAGAAGATTTTCAGCTTAATTTACGAGGGTCAGGTAAATTAAACTGAGGCATCAATTTGATACCCAGAGTGACTTACTACTCTATCGACGAATCTACTCCTAGGAGTGCTTATGCATAAGGGGGGAATTCCCCTATAAATGCTGCTCAATGTGATAATTGAGAACTTAGAGTAAATATTTGAGATGCTGAGTCAGTGATTGAAAGCCTACAGCTCTCGTACGACTCGGAATCCTAGATAGTTCGCTGCCGTTGAAGGCGGTACGTACAGTTCGTTAAACACTTTTGCCTCTTCTGGAGAGAAGCTCCACGCGCCACCTTTCGCTAAACCTTTCTGAATGGTTGTCCATTCCCATACGTTACCCACCATGTCGTAGAAGCCTGTTGGTGTTGGCAGGAATGATTTAACTGGAGATGTGCTAACGTTTGACCAAGGCGTACCAGCCCAGCCAGTGTTGGCCTTACCTGAGCGGAACTCGTTACCCCACCAGAAGTTGGTGTCTTGACCTGCTCTTGCTGCAGCTTCCCACTCTTGTGGTGTAGGTAAACGGTAAGTGAAGCCTGTATTTTGAGATAACCAACGAGTATACGCTTTTGCATCATTTTGGCTGACACATACAACGGGTGAATTATCTGCTTGTTTAAAGCCAGGGCTTTGCCAGTCATTGTCCGAAATGGTTGTGATCTCTGCATTGACGAACGTATCGCAGGTGTTCATTAGCTCTGCGTCTGTTTGGTAGCCAGTGCTGTCAACAAATGTTCTAAAGTCTTGAACGCGGGTAGGTGTTGCGGCTAATGCAAACGGCTGTTTGATCGTCACTTGTTGTGCGTTGTTTTCACCGAGTAGGTAGCGACCTGAGCCGACAACAATCATTTCAGGGCTCTGAATGTTGTTTCCCATCGGGTCTGCAAACTTGGTACCGACATTCAATGAGTTCTGCTTGGCCTGTAATACGGCTCGTAGGTTGTGATCGCGGGCTATCTTCAATTCTTGGTGGAAAGAAAGGTAGCCTTCTTTTTCGATCGTGACCATGTGTTGGCCTGTCGGTAACATCACTTCAACCGGTGTACTGCCATAGTTCACGCCGTTGATAGAAACCTTGTCGTTGTATTGATTTGAACGCACCACCAAGTTAACCCAAGCAACTTCTTTTTGCTGGTCGTTGGCTTGTTGCTCGCTTTGAGTGAAACAGTTTGATGACTGAATACCAAGCAGACGACAAGGTGTGTTCTTATCTGGACGAGTTTCTAAGTTCGCCGCAATCACCGCTCGGTAACGGTTATCTTCAGAGAAGCCCGAGGATTTCACTTTGTGTTGCAGAACGTGAATATTCAATGAAGCAGACGCAAGGTGCTCTTTCACTGTTTTCGATTCGGTCGCGTTGTCCACCAGGCTGTGCTGGAATTGTTTTACCGCTTTTTGAAGTGCCAAGGTCACCGTTTGGTCTGAACATTGCGCCAGTGTCATATCGCTGCTGCAACGGTTCGTAAAGCTAACGGTTTGCTCTTCCGTCTGAGTGATCTCGTTTCTGAGTCGCTCAGCTCTTGCTCTTAGCTTATTTTGGTTCAGATTAGTGATTGAAGCTTCTGCCGCCGTTTTCTCGGCTTGGATAGCCTCAAGCTCCATCATCAAGCCTTGCTGCTTCTGCTCTGAATCTGAAATCGCAAGCTTGCCTTCTTTTACTGTTTTCCAAGCGCCTTGGAAGCGGTTTTGAGCCGGCGAGATATCGAAATCGGGCTCATCAATCATGCGCGTGTAATCTTGCTCTAGGCTAGCTTTCGCCTTTGCGAGTGTTAGCTCTGCTTGAGCCGATAACTTGGCTAGACGTGCCGTTTGCTGCGCTTGATTGTCGACTTCATTTTGTTTGTCAGCTAATTTCTTCTCAACAGCCGTTAAGTCGGCATGCTTTTCGAAAAGTGAGCTTTCAATGTCGCTGACAGAAGACGCGATCGCTGGTGGTGTCGCCTCAGCGAAAACAGCAGGAGTCATTAGGCAGGGAGCAAGTGCAAATAGTAGAGTAGGAAGACCTTGGCGCATGATGGGCTACTTCAATCGTAATTTAGGTTAATCGAATATTCTAAACGAAAACGCCATTTCGTCTGCAGCTACTGTTTATAACGATCATACAGTTTATAACTATCAACAAAATGGCGAGTTTTCATTCAGCTTTGTGAAATAGGCACGGCTATCTTAATTAGAGCGCTGAGCTATTCATACTGGACTTAGCTTTCCTTGCTAGGAAGAAGCTTAACCCAAATAGTGTCGCTACCGTTGATGGTAACTGTGCGGTTGTAAGACTCGTAACCTTGTTTTGAAATGGTTACTTGGTGACGACCACTTGGTAGCGCAACCTCAAGAGGGGTGCTGCCATACTTAATGCCGTTGATGGTCACTGAGTCATTGTACTGATCAGAACGTACCGTCACGTTAGCCCATTGTTTGTCACTCTTCTTAACGACTGCCGCGTCACTGCCCGTTAAACAGTAGCGCGTTGAAACGTTCAATAAGTTACATGCTGCAACCGCTTCAGGTTTTGCTTGAAGCTGAGCCTGCATCTGCATGAAGTAAGAGTTGTTACCAGAAAAGCCACTCTTGATCGCTTGGCTGTCTTGAACATGGATGTTCAGTTGAACACCTTGCAAGTTCTGTTTTGCTAATGAACTTTCCGTGAGCTGCTCAAGTAATTGGCTCTTGAACGTTTTCACCGCTTTTTGATTGGTCAGGTGTTTACCTTGAGCAGTACATTCACCCAATGTCATCGTTGATGAACATGTGGTGGTGTAGCTGGTTTCAAGAACGGCACTTTCGCGAAGTTCTGATGCAATACGTTTAACGCGAGCTTCAACTTTCGACTCTCTCAAGTTAGCTAGCTCATTATTCAGGCGAGCTTGCTTTTGCTTGATTTGAGAAAGGTGAATTTCGCTCTCGTTCATCGCTTGTTCGTTATCTAGCTGAGACGATAGATTCTCTTTAACCGCAGCCCAAGCGTCTTGGTAACTTTTCTGGAAAGAGACCAAATCCGTTTCTGGATCTTCAAGCAAGCGACTGTACTGTTTGTCGAGTACAGACTTGGCTCTGTTACGTTTTGCCTTAAGTTCTTCACCTTCGCGTAACAACTTGCTGTTCTTATTTTGAAGTTGTTTTAGGTTTTCAGTCGCAGATACTTTGGTTGCTGAAATACGCTCAATATCTGAGTTTTTCTCTGTTAGCTTTGCATCGATAGCTGAAACGGGATCGACTTGATTCAGTTCTTCAGCGGATACCGATGCAGATACCCAAAGTGGGGATAGCGCGAGTAAAAGCGCTGAAATTCGAAAGTTAGTCATAGGTCCCTGCAACTTGTAGATTGAAAATTGGCTCGTTAATAAAGTGTCTACTTCCTAGTTGTGAGTCACTAGTTATTAGCAATTAACACAGTACCCGTCTTTATACCGTTTTATTGCTATCCAATCTACTCAAAAGCCAAGTTTCGGTACTTCGGATACACTTTTTGCAGGTTTATCGCCAATTATTTGAGCTATATAAGAAAATTTATTCATTATGTTGGGGCGACAAAGTATTTATTGGTGGCATGGTTTGCTTGTCGGTGTGATTGCTTGTGAAGCCCCTAAACTCACCGGAACGATTGGTTTTACAATGCCCGTAGTTTGTGCACTCTTGATCATCTTTCCGGAGGCATGATCAAGACGATCTCGATAATGATCTTTTGTCTAAGGCGAGGAAATGACTCTCATGATCATTTACAAATTCATCTTATGCAGATTTCAGAGTATTATTCTTACTATGTCGACCTGAGTATTTTGATGTCATGCCTAAACCGTTACCCTTTCCAAACCTAGACTTGTCCTCGCTAAGCCTTACTGGCCCTCGTCCTGCGGAGATCATTACTTTGCCTTCGCATATGGATTGTCACGATCACCATTATTCGCAGGTAGTCATTGGTTTAAAAGGTCAGGCGGAATTTGAAGTGAGCGGTAAAGGTAATCTTGTCGGTCCAGGGCAAGGCTGTGTAGTCACGGCTCGCTCTGATCATGCTTTCGGTGGAGTGGTTGGTCAGTCGGATATTCTCGTACTCAACATGCCTATGCCAACCGATGATGACCCTTTGATGCTAGAGAAGATTAACCAGTTAGAATCATCGAACGTCTACTTCCAATTAGATGCGCAAATTCAAAAGCTTATCCATATGTTGGTGCAAGAGATGCAGGCCAGTCCTGATGATCTGTTGTTGAGTCGAGCTTGTAATGACACGGTGATTGCGTTGATGCAAAGACACATCTCGGCATTTGAAACCTCGATTAAAGATTCGCGTTTCGATCTTGAATCGTTGGATCGCTACATCGAACAACACTTGGCTAATAAGATCTCAGTCGCGCAGCTTGCAGGCAGTGTGTTCTTGGGCGAAAGCCAATTCCACATGCTATTTAAAGATCAAATGGGCATTACCCCTCACCAATATGTTTTAGGAAAGCGTATCGACCGCTCTCGACGCCTTATTGAACAAGGTAATTTAAGCCTTGGACAGGTTGCAGAACTTGCTGGTTTTTCCGGTCAATCCTCCTTTACTCACACCTTTTCTCGCCTTCAAGGCATGTCACCATCTCAATACAAAAAGCAAATTTCTGTTAAATAAAAAAACAAAACGGCATATTATATTAAAGTTTCATATGTGACCTTGTGTTTGTTTTGTTAATAAAGCGAGTTTTTAGCAAAAAACTCGGAGTTTTTGACAAGTAATCCTTATATACTCTAAATACACTGCAGCCATTGTAGAGATCCCGAACTCTTTTCGGGTGTGAGATTAAGGAAAACGCATGTTTACAGCTACTGATGTGTTAAAGCCAGAATTCAACGAGCAGTCGCTTGCTGATCTTTGGACGCTTATCTCACCATTATATATGGTGGATGAAACCCAATGGCTAGAGCAACTTCTGCCGCTAGCTACCCCTTCTGAGTCTGAAAAGCAGCAAATCACAGACAAAACGACATCATTGATTGAAGCTATCCGCGCGGATAAGACTTCTATCCAGATGATCGATGCACTGTTGCTTGAATACAGTCTAGATACTCAAGAGGGCATCTTGCTGATGTGTCTGGCGGAAGCCTTGATGCGTATTCCTGATTCAGCAACCGCTGATGCACTGATTCGTGACAAACTCAGCGTTGCGGATTGGAAATCTCACCTAAAGAATTCTGACTCAGTGTTTGTTAACGCATCCACTTGGGGCCTAATGCTAACAGGCAAGGTTGTTGGACTTTCATCTAACGAGCAGAGTGCGGGTCAAGCCGTTAACCGCTTAGTGAATAAGCTTTCTGAGCCGGTGATTCGTAAAGCGATGCACCAAGCAATGAAGGTGATGGGTCACCAATTCGTTCTTGGCCGCAGCATTGCTGAAGCGCAAAAGAACGGTAAGTCTATGCGTGACAAAGGCTTTACCTACTCATACGACATGTTAGGTGAAGCAGCACTGACCACGGCAGACGCAAACAAATACTTCAAAGATTACCTAATGGCGATTGAAGCCGTAGGTCGAGACACGTATGTCTCTTCAAAATCGAGCCCTGCGCCATCGGTATCTATCAAGCTTTCTGCGCTTCACCCACGTTATGAAGTGGCGAACGAAGACCGCGTACTGACTGAACTTTGCGACACGCTGGAGCAGTTATTGCGCCGAGCAGTAGAGCTCGATGTTGCAATTACGATTGATGCGGAAGAAGCGGATCGCTTAGAGCTTTCTCTTAAATTATTCGAAAAACTGTACCGCACTGACCTTGTAAAAGGTTGGGGTAAATTTGGTTTGGTTATTCAAGCATACTCAAAGCGTGCACTTCCGGTTCTAGTATGGCTAAACCGCCTAGCGAAAGAGCAGGGTGATTTAATCCCGCTTCGCTTAGTTAAAGGTGCTTACTGGGACAGCGAAATCAAATGGTCACAGCAGGCTGGTTTCACTGATTACCCAGTTTACACTCGTAAAGAAGCGACAGACGTAGCTTACCTTGCTTGTGCGCGTTACCTATTGAGCCCAAGTGTTCGCGGCAATATCTTCCCGCAGTTTGCGAGCCACAATGCTCATACGGTTTCAGCTATTGCCGTAATGACAGAGCATAAAGACTTTGAATTCCAACGCTTACACGGCATGGGTGATTCTCTGTACAACCACGCGATGGAAGCTTACCAACAGTCGGTACGTATTTACGCACCGGTTGGTAGCCATAAAGACTTACTGCCATACCTAGTACGTCGCTTGTTAGAGAACGGCGCAAACAGCTCGTTTGTACACCGTTTAGTTGATGCTCGTTGCCCTGTGGAAGAGCTGACACAACACCCTGTCGATATGCTTCTTGCATTCGATACGCTGCACAACACTAAGATTCCTCTGCCTCCAGCGGTATTCCCTGAGCGTAAAAACTCTTACGGTGTGAACATCGATATTGAAAGTGAAGCGCATCAGTTTGAAGAGCAGGTTAAAGCTTTCCTTAACAATCAATGGACTGCGGGCCCTGTGATCAACGGTGAATCTCTTGCCGAAAGCATGATCAAGGCTGATCAGAATGTTGAGCAAGTGACTGCACCTTATGATCGTCGTATTAATGTGGGTCAGGTGGCTTTCGCTAACCTTGATCATGTTTCCGCAGCGATCACTGGCGCTGATGCTGCATTCGCTGATTGGAACGCAACTTCAGTTGAAACCAAAGCGGCGGCGCTTGATAAGTTGGCTGACCTGATGGAAGACAACCTTGCTGAGCTGGTGGCAATTTGTCATCAAGAAGCAGGTAAGACGATTCACGACAGCGTTGATGAAGTGCGTGAAGCGGTCGACTTCTGTCGTTACTACGCAAAACAAGCGGATAACCTACAAGGTTTCGAACTAAAAGGTTTTGATGGCCAAACACGAATCGCTTCACGACAAGGTCGTGGTGTGTTCGTTTGTATTAGCCCTTGGAACTTCCCTCTTGCTATCTTCCTTGGCCAAATTACAGCAGCTTTGGTTGCGGGTAACACGGTTGTGGCTAAGCCTGCCGAGCAAACAAGCTTGATTGCAGCTCGCGCGGTTGAACTGATGAATGAAGCGGGTTTCCCTGCTGGTACCATTCAGTTACTACCGGGTCGTGGCGCTGAGATCGGCAGTGCACTAACCAGCCATGATGCGATTGCGGGCGTTGCCTTTACTGGTTCTACGCCAACGGCACAGCGTATCAATGTGTCATTAGCTACTCGTAACGCTAAGCCAGTTCCGTTTATTGCGGAAACCGGTGGTCAGAATGCGATGATCGTCGACAGTACCGCACTGCCTGAACAGGTAGTTCGTGATGTGATTCGTTCAGCATTCGCTTCAGCAGGTCAGCGTTGTTCTGCACTACGTGTGCTTTACATCCAAGAAGACATTGCAGACCGCGTGGTTGCATTGATTCACGGTGCAATGGACGAATTGAGTGTGGGTATCCCACATCTTCATAAAACGGATGTTGGCCCTGTTATCGACCAAAATGCGAAACAGAAGTTGTTGGCGCACTTAGAAAACATGACCAATACCCAGAAGAAGGTGGCTCAACTTTCTCTAGGTAGTGATTGTGAACATGGTGACTTTGTTCCACCAAGTGCGTTTGAAATCGATGACATCAGCTGCTTGAAAGAAGAACAGTTTGGCCCTGTGCTACACATCGTTCGCTTCAAAGCGAGTGAGTTGACGCAAGTTGTAGACCAAATTAACCAAACGGGCTTTGGCCTAACCATGGGTATCCACAGTCGTAACGAGACAACTTATCGTTGGATCGAAAAACACGTTCGTGTGGGTAACTGCTACATCAACCGTGACCAAGTGGGCGCCGTTGTTGGGGTTCAACCATTTGGTGGTCAAGGCTTGTCAGGTACTGGCCCTAAAGCGGGTGGTCCTCACTACCTATACCGTTTTACAGATGTTCATTTCTCTCAATCACAAGACAAGGCATAAGGAGCAGTATCATGGTTCATCAAGTGACAGGTTTTTCTGATGCTTTGCTAGCGTGGGAACAATGGAATCTTACCGACTTTGATTACAAGAGTGCTCAGGTACTTGCGCTGAAATCAGAGATCGAAAGTCAATCTGTGCCTTTGGCTGCAGTGGCAACTTATCATTTAGAGCAAGCGTCTGCGCTGCTTTCTGAACATCACCTAATGGCAGGTCCTACGGGCGAAACCAATGAGTTGTATGCCGCAGGCCGCGGTGTGGCTTTGGTGATTGTTGATGATTGCGAAGAGAAGGTGCCCGCACTGCAAACCGCAACAGCGATGATTACTGCAGCACTATTGGCAGGTAACAGCGTTCAATTGTGCAGTGATGACGTGCAGTTCAATACCTTAATTGCAGATGCCGCGAAACAAGCGAATCTACCAACCAACCTGGTGCAGGTTGCCTCGTACGACGCTGCTCAACAGTTGTTGTCTTGCGATGTGCGAAGCGCGGGTTACGTAGGTAATTCACAAACGGCACAAGCTATCAATTTACAGCTTGCTAAGCGTGACGGTGCAATCGTCGGTTTAGTAGCTGAAACGGATCTGGCGACAATGAATGTTGCCAATGATCCACACCTATCGCTGCGCTTCATTACCGAGCGTACGCGAACTATAAATATAACAGCCGTGGGCGGTAACGCGACCTTGCTCGAACTTGGAAGCGAAGCTCACTAACCTTCAGTAAAATTGGCTCTAAAGACTTTTGGTTTTCTCCATTTTTGGGTTTTCCCATTTTTGGTTTACTCCCTGAGTGCTTTGGAGCCTCAATACCTAACTCAATGCACTTGCTTGCCTTTACGGTGAGTACCTTGCATTGAATTAGGCATGGAAGGCTTTCTACAAAATGAGGACTATCAAATGATAGAAAACAGTTTTGCAATAACGACGACGTTCATTGCGTATCTAATTATGATGCTAGCGATCGGTGTTATTGCTTACAAACGTACATCTAACTCAACTGACTACTTCCTAGGTGGTCGTTCGTTAGGCCCATGGCCTGCTGCACTTTCTGCTGGTGCATCAGACATGAGTGGTTGGTTGCTACTTGGCCTGCCTGGTTACGCTTACGCTGCTGGCTTTGAAGCATTTTGGCTTGCTGGTGGCCTACTTGTTGGTACTTGGGCAAACTGGTTAATCAGTGCAAAACGTCTACGTACTTACAGCATTACGACTGAATCACTGACGCTGCCTGAGTTCCTATCTCGTCGCTTCAACGATAATTCTAAGCTGATCCAAACAATTTCTGCTTTCTTTATCCTTTTATTCTTCCTTTTCTACACAAGTTCAGGCTTGGTAGCAGGTGGTAAATTGTTTGAAACGGTATTCGGCCTAGATTACACAACTGCGGTAATTATCGGTACGGTATGTGTGGTTTCGTACACCCTGTTTGGTGGCTTCCTAGCGGTATCTTGGACTGACTTAGTTCAAGGCCTGCTAATGTCTGCTGCGCTATTGATTGTACCAATCGCGGCAATGAACGGTGGCCTTGGTCAGCTATCTAGCGACCTGCACAACATCAACCCAGAGCTTCTAACGCTATGGAATGATGCGAAAGGTGAGCCACTGTCTGCTATTGCGATCATCTCGCTAGCGGCATGGGGTTTGGGTTACTTCGGTCAACCACACATCTTGGCTCGTTTTAAAGCAACTCGTTCAAACAAAGATCTTGTGACAGCACGCCGCATTGCGGTTATCTGGACTGCATTGTCTATGGTTGGTGCAATGCTAGTGGGTCTTGTTGGTCTAATCTACGTGACTAACTCTGGCGCGCCTAAGCTAGACGATGGCGAGAAGATCTTCATGCTTCTTGTTAACGCAATGTTCCACCCAGTAATCGCCGGTATCCTACTTGCTGCAATCCTAGCGGCAATCATGAGTACTGCTGATTCACAGCTTCTTGTTTCTTCATCTGCAATGGCAGAAGACTTGTACAAGCAAATTCTGAAGAAAGACGCAACGTCAGAAGAGATTGTTCGTGTTGGCCGTTTCGCGGTTATCCTAATTTCTCTGATTGCTCTTGTGCTAGCGATGACGCCGGACAGTTCAGTACTTGGCCTTGTATCTTACGCATGGGCTGGTTTCGGTGCTGCGTTTGGTCCAGCTATCGTATTGAGCCTTTACTGGCCTCGTATGAACCGTAACGGCGCTCTAGCGGGTATCGTGGTTGGTGGTGTTACGATTGTTCTTTGGAAGCAGTTCACGGGCGGTTGGTTCGATGTGTACGAAATCGTACCGGGAATCATCCTATCGACGCTTTCTATCGTTATCGTGAGCCTAATTACTGGCGAGCCTGAAGACGAAGTTAAGAAGCAACACGCTGAGTTCGAGAAGAACCTAGTTGAGCTAGACTAATTTACATTGTAAAACATATGTGAATTAGCAAAGAACATTAGCTAAAAAGCAATTGTAAAAAGAAATTGAAAAATAAAAATAATAGAGTCACTTCGGTGGCTCTATTTTTTTGACTATACCCCAATGCTTTGACCTTTCGACCTTTGTTGCATCTGGCAAGTTGAGTGTATTGAGCATGTTTACCTTGTTGGTGACGCTGGCTAAGTCATACTTCTAGGCTCGGAACATTTCAGTTCCCACTGGGATACATTACTCTTGCTAAGCGCAGTTAAGTAAATGAATAGGAAGGTAGTAGTGCCTCAAGTAATCCCGAATATTGGCTTTAACCATGAAAAAACGGCGCAAGCTGAGCTGGAGTTGGTGCCCTTGTCTCGGCTCTATTCAGAAAGCAATATTAGTCACGACCCTCAACTGCCACATCGTGTCAGCTTCTTCCTGATTCTGTTTATCGAGCAAGGCTCAGGCACACACATGGTCGACTTTGAGGACTACCCTTTTAGCCAAGGGAGCGTGTTGTTCATTCAAAGAGAGCAGGTGCACGCCTTTGATTTTAGTAACAAGCCACAAGGCACTGCGGTTTTGTTTACTCAAGCGTTCTTAGACAGCATTCACGCTAACATGAAGTTGCCGAACTACACGCCTACTCATTTGAACAAGGCACATTCGGCACTGTTGTCACTAGACGAATCCCACCAAGATCGAACGCAGAGCCTGTTACAGCAAATTACGATGGAACTGAATCAACCCGAATCTGATCCCTTGATCGTGATGTATCTGTTCTCGGCATTGGCGCTGATTCTTCATCGTCTTCGACCTGAAGTGAAGCAGGATGCCTTGAGCTTGCAGCAGAATATCAAGTTTGCTCGTTACTTCGAGCTTCTTCAAAACAACTACCTGCGCGTGCGTGATGCAAACTGGTACGCCAATCAAATTAACACCACCTACAAGACGTTGAACCAAGTGTGCAAAGTCGCAACGGGGTTAACTGCCAAGCAAATCATCGATTCTTTTACCGTTTTAGAAATGAAGCGTCAGCTGGTGGTAACCAATATTACGTCTCAAAAAATGGCGTCGGATTTTGGTTTTGAAGACGCCAGTAATTTCGTTAAGTACTTTAAAAATCATACTCAAATGACGCCGAGCGAGTTTCAAAAGAAGTATTCCAAGCCTTCCCTCTCTGAATAGTGAATGGGTCGACACGAATCATCTAAGGTTCGATATCTACCATTTTTCTGCCTAAATCCACTCTGCCGTGAGCCTCTCTCGTTAATTAATATAGTTTCCAAGCCAACGAGAGGACTTTAAAAATGAAAACAATAACTAAATCTACATTACTAGCGGCAAGCGTATTTAGCGCTTCTACTTTCGCAATCACTGCGACTGCACAAGAGCTGTCAATTCAAGAAAAAGCGGTAGCGGTTATTTCGAGCATTGAAACGGGCGACGCAAAAGCGGTGAGCTACATTAACCCTGAAAAGTACATTCAACATAACCTAGCCGTTGGCGATGGCTTAGTGGGCTTTGGTGAAGTGCTACAAATGCTGCCTGAAGGCTCTGCGAAAGCGCAAGTGACGCGCTCATTTCAAGATGGCGACTATGTTGTTGCTCATACCGAATATAACTTCTTTGGCCCGAAAGTCGGCTTTGATGTGTTCCGCTTTGAAGATGGACAGATAGTTGAGCATTGGGACAACCTGCAAGAAGTTGCCAAGCCAAACGCAAGTGGACGAACTCAATTAGATGGCGCGACTAAAGTCGTAGATCTCGATCAAACGGACAAAAATAAGCAGTTGGTCAGTGGTTTCGTTAAAGACATCTTGATCGGCGGTGATATGGCGAAGATTAATAACTATATCGATAATGAAGACAGTGCTTACTTACAGCACAACCCAGGAGTAGCCGATGGTCTAAGCGGTTTGGGTGAAGCTTTGGGTGCGCTAGCAGAAGCGGGTATGCCAATGGTTTATACCGCCAACCATAAGATTTTAGGCCAAGGTAACTTTGTGTTGTCGATCAGTGAAGGCCAGTTCATGAATAATCACGTTGCTTTTTATGATCTATTCCGTGTTGATAACGGAAAAATCGTAGAGCACTGGGATACCATTGAAACCATTCCTGCTCGTTCAGAGTGGAAAAATGACAATGGTAAATTTGGCTTCTAAACCTAAGTGAAATTGAAACAAATATGACTTATTTAAGCGGTATTTTCATCGAGGAAGTGCCGTTTTTTTATCGATCAATTTGATGACTAAGACGGGGGAAGTACTGTCGTTATGGGGTTTTACAATGTAAATCGAAACCGCATGAACGAGGGAGGATAAATGGAAGAAGAAGGATCTTGATGGCGTTTGATGTCAAAAAATGAAAGAGAAAAATGGCTATTTTTTGAACTTGGCGCTCACTTTTGTG
>NZ_JACJFF010000130.1:0-14173 GCF_014164465.1 Vibrio sp. SG41-7
TAAATGAAAAGAGTTCTTACCTAAATCGATTCCGATAATGTGTGAGTTATTCATTTGGTACTTTCCTTTTAAGACTAAACCATTTCAAGTTTAGCTGTAGGGAGGGACGTACCATCTCATTAAACGAAAAAAGCCCGCAAATGCGGGCTGTAGTAATAAGTAAGCTAGTGAGTGATCATTGAATAAGTGTCATTGACTCACCATGAGCAACTCATTAACTATTAACTATTAACGAAGATGAGCTGGCACCTTGCTTTTGTCTCTAGTGAGGTAGTAATACAGATAAACTAAAGAGTAGACAGTCACAAATCCATCGAGCGCAAACACACCGCTCCAACCATAAAACCACTCATAATCGTTGATACACACGTTGTATAAGAATATGCCCACAAACATCGACTTCTCAAATGCACTGTAAATCATGGTAGAAGTACGCAGCGATTTGTACTTCGCCGAGAACATCAACAACACACCAATACAGCCAACCATGACTCCCCAGTGTTGATAGGTACCCATAAGATACTCCTTGTTCACCATCATCGTATCGTTGTACGAGAACAGCGTTTGCATACTCCAATCAGGCGCAAGGAAAGTAGAGAAAGCGGTTGCGGTTAAGAATCCTGTAACCATCAAATACGCTTTCATCGTTCGTTCAAAAAATCGTTCTAACATAAAAATAACCTCTTAAAATAACGTCGTAAAAATAATTTCTTATAAATAACTTCTTGTAGATAAATTGAGTAATGACAGAAATGATTTACTTGCCAAGCATGCTCATCACTGCGGTCTTTAATTCGTTGTCTTCTTTTGAAAACAGATGCTTAACTCGATGATCTAAGCCTGTTTCCAAGACGGTTTTGGCATGGGAGAAAGTAAGGAAACCTTCTTTGCCGTGATAGTTGCCCTGACCAGATTCACCAATGCCACCAAACGGCGCGTCATCAACCGCTAAATGGAAAACACAGTCATTGATACACATTCCGCCGGAATGAACTTGGTGTTTAACCTGAGCTTGTAAGCTCAAATCAAAGCTCATTAGATAGAGCGCTAACGGCCTTGGTTTGCTATTGATGACTTGGAACGCCTCTTCGATATTGCGATACGTAATCAAGGGTAATAGTGGGCCGAAAATCTCTTCGTTCATCACCTTGGATGACAGGCTTGGTTCAACAATTAGGTGCGTCACCAGTCGTTGGCAATCTAAGTCCATCGCTTCGTCATGGCAGGCCACTGTTCGCGTTCCACCTTGTCGTTCTTCATTCAACAAACCAACTATGCGGTCGCATTGACGAGGATTGATTAGGGACGTCAAACTCTCGGAATACACCCCTTCATCGAACAGCAATTGGTACTGTTTTTTATACTCTTGAATGAAAGATTCAACTTTCCCTTCAGGTAGCAATACATAGTCAGGAGCCACACACACCTGCCCGTTATTGAGGCTCTTACCATAAATGATTCGCTCAACCGCGATATCAATTGGCATGTCTTCTGCAACGATAACCGGTGACTTACCGCCTAGCTCTAGCGTGACTGGAGTTAGCGTGTCAGCCGCTGACCTCATCACTTGGCGACCTACTTGGGTTGACCCCGTAAACAAAAGATGATCAAACGGCAACGCCGAAAATGCGGCTGCGATCTCTACCTCACCTTCAACCAAGCACACCTCATCGGATTGGAAGACTTCCGCCAATAGCGATCTTAATACTTGGTTCGTCGCTGGGGTAAATTCACTCATCTTGATCATGGCACGATTGCCCGCTGCCAACGCCGAAATAAGCGGGCCGACGGATAACATGATCGGGAAGTTCCACGGAGCAATGATCCCGACAACGCCTTTGGGTTGATAAACCACTTCAACACGAGAGGTTGAAAGTAAAGGGCCGGAATGACGAATCGAAGATGTCGACCAATGAGGTAAACACTCAATGCTGTGATCAATATTTCCGATGCAAGGCAATATGTCAGCCATCAAAGTGTCTTGTCGACTGCGGTGACCATAGTCCTCACTCACGGCTGAACACAAACGATCTGTGTAGTCGATAAGCGCAGATTTAAGTGCAAGCAACTGCTCAATTCTCACCGATACCGCTGGCATCGGGTTCTGTGCAAAAGCTCCCTGCATGTTGTTCAACGTCATGGTCATTTGTGTTGGCGTCAATTCGTATTTCATACATCACCTCGTGGTTAAGATGAGCACACAATAATACAAATCAGACCGGTCGGTCTACATCTTTATTGTCAGAGAATCGTCAATGCATTTTTGAATACAAATAAATAGGGTGATTACAACGTAGGGTTAAAACCCAGGGAGATTTAAAATAGAAGGACGTAGCGAATAGGCGGTATAACGAGAAATTTCACATAGTGAGATCAAAAATGGCCGCTTAATGCGACCATTTAATAATTATTTAAATTTTTGTTTTAAATAGATAATTTAAAACTAACGTTAGCTTTTGGCTACGTTTGCAATGCCTTCAAGCTGAAGCACTGGAGCAGCGTCGATGTCTTCTGCGTTCATCATTGCTGATACACGCTGCATCGAAGAAAGCAGTAAGCTTTGCTCCCACGTCTCTAGGTTTTGGAATTTTTTAACGAAGTTATCTTGCAGCGGCGGTGGCGCATTGTTTAGCAACTCTTGACCTTTTTCAGTCAGGTTCGCGTGTACTTTACGGCGGTCCGATGAACTGCGTACTCGTTGTACATAGCCATTTAACTCAAGACGGTCGATGATCGTCGTCGTCGTTGCTTGGCTTACATTGGTCTGATTAGACAATTCTTTGATCGTCACATTACCCATTTCTTGGATTGCTCTCATTAAGATTAATTGAGGGCCAGTCAAACCATACTCTTTACTCAGCTTCTTCGAGTGTAAATCGATAGCGCGAATAATTTGGCGAATAGCGACCAGGATTTCGTCATGTTTGTCCAAGATGCAGACCTTTGTACTAATATACTGTGAATGGTTTTACAGCGTCGAAGCGATGAAATGTCTCGAGTGATTACGTCACGCGCGCTCGAATTACACTGTAAATTGATAAATTACTTCATTGATTTTTCCGCATTGTACTGATGTTCATACTATTCTCAATCTTTTCTATACCACTAAACTTGCGTGGTACGGCACTTTTGCTTAATGAAGGGGGAATGAAAGCTTCAATGAAGACAAAAATAATGAACCAGAGAATACAAACTCAAAGAATAATATATTTTAATAATCATAGAGGTAGAGAGATTTAATCCTCTCCACCCAATAAAAAACCAGCCTCAATAGCTAAGCTGAAAAACGAAATTTTACGCAGCGGTATTCATCTGAAAGTTACCCGTTAGCGCGTTGTAAAACTCGCTGTTATCCAAAATCCCTACCAATTGATTATTTTCAACCAACAGAATTGGGTGGTTACTGATCTGCTTAAGCTTAATCGCATCACGCATACCAATCTCCGGGCTTGTCACTACCACACTAGACGCGTTAATCGCGGTTAGGTCGTCAGACTCGCTCCACTCAACAAGCGCCAAGGTAGATTCACCTTTCACCGATAAAGCCCCTTCATTCTGTTCAATCCAGAGATCTTTAGAATCGCAGATCTTCCAGCTTTCATTCTCTTGCGTCAGTGAATCAAGAGGCTGCATTAAAGAGCGACCTTTAAGCACATTCAATGGATTGGTGTGAGCAACGAAGTCTTTTACGTATTCGGTTTTTGGCGTCAGTACGATCTCTTCAGGCTTACCGTGTTGAATCAGTTTGCCTGACTCCATGATCGCAATGTTATTACCAATCTTCAGCGCTTCGTCTAAATCATGACTCACGAACAAAATCGTTTTGTTAAGCTTGTTTTGCAATAAAATTAGCTCATCTTGCAACTGCGCACGAATCAGCGGATCAAGCGCTGAAAACGGTTCATCCATAAGAAGAATGTCGGTATCCATCGCAAAGGCACGCGCTAGACCAACACGTTGCTGCATACCGCCAGAAAGCTCATGCGGATACTTGGTTTCCCACTCTGCCAAACCCACCATTTCAAGTTGTTCACGCGCTTTAGCACGACGAACATCTTTGGCTACGCCTTGCATTTCTAGACCAAACGCCACGTTATCTAACACGTTTAACCAAGGCATTAGGGCAAATTTTTGGAACACCATAGAAACGCGGTGAGTACGAAGATGACGCAAGGTCGCTTCGTCGCACTGTTCACCTAAATCAACCTGCTTGTCTCCATCTTTGATCGCCAATGAGCCACGGCTGATCTCATTCAGGCCGTTAACTGCGCGAAGCAAAGATGATTTACCAGAACCAGACAACCCCATCAGCACACAAATCTCGCCTTCTTCAACGGTCAGCGACACATTATCTACGCCAACCACTTGGCCAGTCTCATCAATGATCTCTTGGCGAGTTTTACCTTGGTCGAGTAGCTCAAGCGCTTGTTTCGATTTATTACCAAACACAACATCGAGATTCTTAATGGTAATCGCGTCCATTGTCTTTTTTTCCTGAGAGTTAGACATGATTAAGCTTCCTTCTGATTTGGTGTTTTGCACAAGCGGTCAAGGATGATTGCGACTAATACAATCGCTAACCCAGCTTCAAAACCTTGTGAGATGTTCACTGTGTTCAATGCACGAACAACAGGTTTACCAAGTCCGTCAGCACCGACAAGAGCGGCGATAACCACCATCGAAAGCGACAACATAATACATTGGGTTACACCCGCCATGATGCTTGGTAAAGCCGCCGGTAATTCGACCTTCATCAGCAATTTCATGCGGCTTGCACCAAACGCTTTACCCGCTTCAATCAACTCTTCAGGCACTTTAGTGACGCCTAAGTAGGTTAAACGAATCGGTGCAGCTATCGCGAAAATAATGGTAGAGATTAAGCCAGGAACAATACCCAAGCCGAATAGAACCAGAGTTGGAATCAGATAAACGAAAGTTGGGACTGTCTGCATCAAATCAAGGATTGGACGCAAAACTGTATAGAGCCAAGGACGGTGAGCAGCCATGATGCCAACCGGTACGCCAATTAATACGGAAATCGTTGTCGCCGCAAAGACGAGAACAAAGGTTTCCAGCATTTCTTGCCAATAGCCGAGGTTAAGAATAGTCAGCAGCGCTGCGACCACAAAGATCACTAGCGAAGGTTTACGGTGTAAGTACCATGCAATCGCAGCAGTCATCACGATTGGCAGTGCAGGCGGCATCCACTTAAATACATCGACTAAAAACATAATGACGGTTTCTAGAAAAATCGAAATAGCGTCAAAGAATCCTGCTGCATTGATTGTTAGCCAATCAACACCCGCTTCCATCCATTGTCCGACAGGGATTTTGTTTTCCGTAATAAAATTCACAATATTGCCTTTTATTATGGGTGGGCTACTTCAAACCAATCGATAAATTGGCAAGCCCACCTTTATGCGTTTTTACGTTGTCTAACCAAGCTTCAACTTGTTGAGGGTTCTTGTTCAACCATTGTTGAGCCGCTTTTTCTGGCTTCACTTTTTGGTTAAGAATCTCTTCCATCAACTGGTTTTCCATCTCTAGAGTGAATTCTAGGTTTTGTAGAAGTTGACCGACGTTTGCGCACTCAGACAGGTAGTTTGAACGAACGTTGGTGTAAACATTCGCGCCGCCGTAGTTAGGGCCGAAGAAGTCGTCACCGCCAGAAAGGTATTCCATTTCAACATTGCTGTTCATTGGGTGCGGAGCCCAACCAAGGTAAACAATCCATTGGCTACGACGTGCTGCACGTGATACTTGCGATACCATGCCCGCTTCACTTGATTCGACTAGGCTGAAATCTTTCAAGCCAAACGCGTCAGAATCAATCATTGATTGGATTAAGCGGTTACCGTCGTTACCCGGCTCGATGCCGTAGATGCGGTCTTTAAATTTGTCGGCATGTTTTGCTAGGTCTGCGAAGCTTTTTACGCCAGAGTCGTACACATATTTTGGTACAGCTAGTGTGTATTTTGCGCCTTCAAGGTTGGCACGAACGGTTTCAACAGTGCCCGCTTCACGGTACTTAGCAATATCGCCTTCCATGGTTGGCATCCAGTTACCTAGGAATACATCAATATCGCCGTTCGCCATTGAAGAGTAAGTCACCGGTACTGAAAGTAGGTCGGTTTTGGTTTTGTAACCAAGGCCTTTTAATAGTTCAGAAGTAACGGCGGTTGTTGCGGTAATGTCAGTCCAGCCTACATCAGCGAAACGAACGTTTTCACATTGCTGTGGTTCAATAGAAGCGTTAGCACCAAATGCAAATGAACTGATGGCTAGTGCTGTTAACGTTTTCGTGGTCATGTTCTGAATATTTAGAGTCGTCATAATGGTTCCTTTTTATCTTTCCTTTTTCTGCTCGATATCAACACCGATAGAGAGCAGTTCTTCTGACTTTTGACTAATTTTTGTTGTTACTTTTTGCTTTTTCTATTTTTGAACTACTTTCTATTTTTTAAACTAATAACAGAGGCTTACGCTTCTCTTACTGGTTTATTTATTCTTTGCTTCTCTTGCCACTCAGGTGCAATCCACACTGGAACGTCCTGCGCTTTGAGCATTGGCTTACCCAAAATCAAATCGGAAGCACGCTCGGCAACCATAATGGTCGGGGCGTTCAAATTACCGTTTGGAATGATTGGGAAAACCGATGAGTCGACAACACGTAAATTATCGACACCGCGAACGCGACACTCTTCATCAAGCACTGCCATTGGATCATCATCTGAACCCATTTTGCAGCCACAAGAAGGGTGATATGCACTTTCAACGTTCTGCTTAACCCATTCATCAATTGCTTCATCGGAAGTAATATTTAGACCCGGCTGAATCTCTTTTCCTCGATACACATCCATCGCAGGTTGAGACAAAATCTCACGCGTCAGACGAATACAATCGCGCCAATCTTGGCGATCTTGTTCAGTCGAGATGTAGTTGAAAATGATCTCTGGCTTGGCATGCGGATCAGCAGAAGTGATCGCTACCGTACCGCGACTCTCTGGCTTGTTAGGCCCAACGTGTACTTGGAAACCGTGACCATCAAAGGCCGCTTGCCCGTCGTAACGCATCGCTGCTGGCAGGAAGTGATATTGAATGTTTGGCCACTTCAATCCTTTGCGAGAACGAATGAACGCGCACGATTCAAAGTGGTTAGTGGCACCAAGGCCTTTACGAGTCAGAATCCATTCCGCGCCAATCATGCCCTTGCTGACCAAGCCAAGCTTGCTGTTGAGCGTGATGGGTTCGTTGCAGTGATATTGGAAGTACACTTCTAAGTGATCTTGAAGGTTTTCACCGACACCATTCAGCTCGTGTTTCAGCTCAACGCCGGCCTTTTCAAGCACCGCTTTCGGGCCGATACCAGAAAGCTGCAGCAGTTGAACAGAACCAATAGAACCCGCAGAAGAGATCACTTCTTTGTTCGCCACAGCCACCTGGGTATTGCCTGACTTTTCAAACTCGACACCGACGGCTTTCAAGCCCGATTGGCCTTTTGATGACTGGTCTTGTGCGTCTTGTGCTTCAAGTAAGAAACGACGCGCCACGATACCTTTCTTCAAGGTTAGGTTTGAACGCTTCAATGCTCGACGTAGATAAGCGTTAGAGGTTGAGGCTCTAACACCCTTGTCTACCGTCATATGCATAGTGCCGAAGCCTTCTTGCTGGTAGCCGTTGTAGTCGTTGGTTTCTGGGTAACCGGCGTCTTTACCTGCATCGATAAACGCTTGGTAAAGCGGGTTGAGTTCCATATCGTTACCGTTACAAGTGCCGACAGGGCCATTGTCGCCACGGTATTCATCACCGCCTTTATTCCATGATTCAGCGCGGCGGAAATAAGGCAAGCATGCTTGGTAGTTCCAACCCGCTGCGCCCTCTTCTTCCCATTGGTCAAAATCACACGCGTGACCACGTACATAAACCATGCCGTTGATCGATGAACTGCCGCCTAACACCTTGCCACGTGGGCAGTGCAGTTCGCGTCCATCAAGGCCCGGTTCTTTCTCTGTTTCAAATTGCCAAGCGTACTTTTCAGTATTCATTGGGTAAGAAAGCGCGGTTGGCATTTGGATAAAAATACTCTTGTCCGTACCACCAGCTTCCAGTAATAAAACGCTATGTTCACCGCTTTCCGTTAGCCTATCCGCTAACACACAGCCGGCCGAACCCGCGCCGACGATAATATAATCGTAGCGTTGTTCCATGTTTTGATTTCCCTGAGATAAGTCAGTGGGGCTAGCTCTGTTAAACTAGCCCATAAAATTAAGTGTTACGCGTTAGGCATAAGGGCTGGCGTAGTCGCCAAGTTCAATAAGAATGCTCTTAGTCTGCGTATAGTGGAGTAGAGTCTCTGGCCCGTTTTCGCGGCCAACCCCTGAAAGTTTGTAACCACCAACAGGCATTTCTGCCGGTGAGTCGCCCCATGTGTTCACCCAACAAATACCTGCCTGCATTTGATGAATAACACGGTGCGCACGAGAAAGGTTTTGCGTGAACACACCTGCCGCAAGGCCATATTTGGTGTCGTTAGCGCGGCGAATCACGTCGTCTTCGTCCGTAAACTTCAACACTGACATCACAGGGCCGAAGATCTCTTGTTGAACGTGAGGCATGTTGTCTTCGCAATCCACAAACACGGTTGGGATAACAAAGTTGCCGTTTTCGAGGCCGTTGTCTGTCACTTGATAGCCGCCCGTCAGCAGAGTTGCGCCCGACTGCTTAGCTAGCTCAATTGCTTCAAGGACTTTTGAAAGGTGTTCTTTAGAAATCAACGCGCCGATCTGAGTCTCCATGTCCATTGGATCACCAATGATTAGCTTCTCAGTGCGTGTTTTAAGTTGGTCGATGAATGCGTTGTAGATGTTTTCGTGTACATAAACACGGGTACCGTTAGTACACACTTCGCCTTGGGTGTAGAAGTTAGCAACCATCGAAGCGGAAACTGCATCATCCAATTTCGCATCATCAAACACGATCATTGGTGACTTGCCGCCAAGTTCCATGGTGACTGATTTCAGCGTCTTAGCGCTATCTGCCATTACCGCTTTACCGGTACCGGTTTCGCCCGTGAACGACACTTTCGCGATGTCTGGGTGCGCAGTTAGCATCTGACCAACACGGTAATCGCCCTGAACCACGTTGAACACGCCATCAGGAAGACCAGCTTCGGTAAAGATCTCAGCAAGCTTGAGCGCTGTGAGCGGAGTCTCTTCTGAAGGTTTGAAAATCATCGCGTTACCCGCGGCCAATGCCGGAGCTGATTTCCACATCGCGATTTGAATGGGGTAGTTCCACGCACCAATGCCCGCACAAATGCCTAGCGGTTCGCGGCGAGTGTAGAAAAATTGAGATTCACTCAGCGGTTGTTGGTCGCCTTGTAGCGTTGGTGCCAAGCCAGCAAAGTATTCAATAACATCAGCGCCAGACGCCACATCTACTTCAATCGCTTCTTGCAGCGGCTTGCCCGTATCAACAACCTCAAGGTTTGCAAGGTCATTATTTCGAGCTCTAAGTATTTCCACTGCCTTCAAAAGAATGCGGCTGCGTTCCACAGCGGTCATTGCTGACCATACCGCAAATCCGCGCTTCGCAGATTCAATAGCACTGTCGACATCCGCTGAAGATGCTTGGCCTAACGTCGCGATAGGTTCACCGTTGGCAGGGTTAATGCTATCAAAGGTTTCACCAGAGGTTGCTTTAACCGCTGCGCCATCGATGTATAACGAGTTCATTTCCATTTGAGATTCTGACTTAATTATTGTTATTAGACTCTACAGGTCTATATGTGAGTATTGGGTGCGAATAGTGGTCGTTCTAGCTCTTGCTCTAGGTCTAGCTCAAGGTCTAACACTACCACTGCGATCTATTTGCTGTGACACGAGTAGAACGTAAGTTGTTTATCTAGATAATCATTGATGATGGCTCGCGCCTTTTGAGCATCGATACCATCTGGGTTTAGTGTGCCTCTCAGCCACAAACCATCAATCAGAGACGCAATCCCGTGAGCAACGAGATCCGCTTGTTCATGATTCAAAATACCCTTCAACTCAAGACGTAAGTGTGAAATCAAACGTTTTTCATTCACACGTTGCAGTCTTTTCAGCTGCTCGTCATGCATTGAATATGACCAAAATGCCAACCACGCCTTCGCGACCTTATTTTCAGCTTGGTAACCTTCGAAGTTACCATCGATGATCGCGTTTATTCTCTGTTGGTGAGCATCAACAGGAAGTGCTTTTAGTGACGTGGTGATGGTATTGGAAAGTTGACGAAGGATTTCACGCATGGTCTCTTCGAGCAGCCCATGCTTTCCACCAAAATAGTGATTAATAATGCCAGTGGAGACTCCCGCTTCTTTGCTGATCAACGCAATACTCGCGGCATGCAAACCCACTCGATCAATCACCGTCATGGTGGCTTGAACAAGCTGTGGTTTACGTATATCAGGCATCCCAACCTTCGGCATTTCTTAGTCCTTTTATTTTATATTGAACGTTCAGTTAAATATAAAATGACAGAAATTTAGTTAGGGTTCAAATGATTATTTAAAACAAACTCGTAACAATACAGCATTCAAATCAACAAAAACCATTATAAAACAATAAATTAAATATCATTTAGAGCACTAACGAAAACAATTAAAGATTTGAGGTGTGATAGTTATTGGTCAAATGTTTTTGCTCAACAAGGACAATATTTGAACAAAAAGAGAGATTCTTGAAACAAAGAGGAATTCGGAAATTGGAGGTATTTAAGTGTAAAAGATGACGAGGTATAGCGAAGTGAAAAAGAAAACCGAGCGTCCAACAAAGTGCTTGAACGCCCTCCTCTACCAGGATTCAAAATTATGACTAGATTCTAAGCGCAATTAGCCAATAATCGGTATCGACTGCCAAGATCTTTGATGCAGCATTTCGCAGCCAGATTCGGTGATGACGATGTTTTCCTCGTGCACCATCATGCGGTTTTTCGCAAACGCCATACCGGGCTCTAACGTTAACACCATGCCGGGTTTTAATATCACGTCACCATTTGGTACATGTGATGGCCACTCTGTTAGCTGCATGCCTAATCCATGCCCCATACGACCCACATCGTTGCCAAGCGCACCGTTCTTTTCGAGCACCGACCACATGGCTTGCCACACGTCTCCGGTTGTTCGTCCCGGCTCTGCCATCGCGAGCCCCGCTTCTGTCGATTGATATACTGCGTCATAAGCCGCTATCGTATCTGGCTGCGCATGCCCAAACGCATAGTTCCGGTCAAAATCACTAAAATAGCCATCAAAGTTAGCCCCCGTATCGATGATCAGTACATCTCCTTCAGAGAGCACACGATCGGTTGGCCCCATGATGATGTTGTCATAGCCACCTTGGCCGGATGCCGAAATCAGATAAGGACACGCATCGGCGCCCAAACGCAGCATCTCCAAATGCATGGCTTTACACGCCTGTCGTTCCGTCATCCCTATCGCGAGGTTATGACGAAGATACTCAAAGCCCGCCGCTGTCACTTGGCAAGCGAAGCGTACTTTATCGATCTCCGCTTGAGACTTAACACTGCGCAGATCTCGAACCATGAATGACACATCAACCACACTATGTTGGCTCAACTTCTGCTGTAACAATGCATAATTAGTGGCTGGCATACGCAAATGTGTTTCCGGGCCAATCATCGAACCGATTCTGCGAGAACCTTTGGAGACTTCAGATAGCGTAGAAGCTAACAAAGAGATACCGTCATCCTCTGGCCTTGGTGACGGCCAACTGCGCACATCTTCAATCCATGTATCGTCGAAACCAGCCACACCGATCTCTGGTACTACCGCTATGGGCTTACCAACCGCTGGCACCACCAAAAACCACGGACGCGTTGGGCTTTCCCAGAACTGCGATTTAAAGCCACTGAAATAGCGAAATTCAGGCTCGGTCGTGAAAAACGCAGCATCGATGTTTTGCGCGCGAAGACGTTGTTGCAACTCGACAGTACGTTGCTCTAGTTCTGCTGATTCAAACCCTCTCTGCGGAGGTGTTAATGGCAATATACTCATATCTCTATCCTTGATTGAATAAGGGTAACTCGACGGATTAATTGAATAAGATGTCTCTTGGCAACAGAGCGATGCTTGGGAAGAAAATCAGCAACGCAGACATCAACACCAAGATCAGGAAGAACGGCAGCGTCCCGCGAATCACTTCCATATAAGGCTTTTCAAAGATGGCGATAGCAGTAAAGATGTCGCAACCAAAAGGTGGCGTCGCTGAGCCAATGGCCATTTGCAATGTCACCATCACACCCACCAATATCGGGTCGATGCCTGCTGCATCAACAATCGGCATGAAAATCGGCGTCAAGATCAGCAAAACCACTAACGAATCCACAAACATACAGCCGACAAAGAAAGTCAGTGCGATGACAAACAAGATGTACTCTGGAGAGGCACTCTCTAAGTCCAAAGGTGCTAACAGTTCTTGAGGGATTTGTTCGAAAGAGATGTACCAAGAAAAAGCCTGACCAACACCCACCAGCACAAATACAACCGCGGTGATCAAGCCGGTATTCAACGCCGCATCGCAGATGTCTTTCACGCCAAGCTTACGATAGAAAATACACTCGACAATGATCGCATACAGCACCGCAAACGAAGCGGCTTCTGTTGGCGTCACGACCCCAGAGTAGATACCGCCGATAATTAAAGCAGGGAAACCGAGAGGAAGAATCGCTTTCTTGATCGCTTCAATGCGTTCTGCGGTGTTGGCTTTTTCAACCAAAGTGATGGTATCGCTATGTTTGACGCTGTAGGCATAGCTGTATAACGAGAACAGGCTCGCGAGCACTAAACCTGGGCCAATACCAGCAATGAACAATTCTCCCACACTGGCGTTGGCTAAGGTGCCATAAAGAATCAAACCAATACTTGGCGGAATAAGGAAGGCTATGTCGCTGGCATTGATGATCAGCGCCATCACAAAGCTGTCTTTGTACCCTGCTTGCAGCAACTTCGGGCGCATGATTTGGCCAACCGACACCACGGTCGCCTGAGTCGAGCCAGAAACAGAACCAAATAAAGTACAACTAATGCAGGTGGTAATCGGCAGCCCGCCACGCAGATGCCCGACAAACGCTTGAATCAGACCAAGTAAGTTATACGCCGTGTGGCCACGTGTCATAATATCGGCTGCCAAAATAAACATGGGTACCGCAATCAATGCGTTCGGTGAGATGCCCGTGACCATCTGTTGAATAAGCACTCCCGGCTCAACCTGAGAGAAATGAATCAAGCCGATTAACGCACCAACCGCTAACGGCACGATCATTGGGAAGCTCAAAAACAGCAGAATCACCATCACAGAGACCAAAGTAAAAGTGATGACATAAATATCGAGTTCGCCGGCAATAATGTCCGAGAAAAATTGTGCAATATCACTCATTCGAATTCACCCACGTTGTTATGTTTATTCTCTATGACATCGAATGACACGTAGATTTCTTTATGCAGTAAGTTCATCAAGAAACTCATGCTGTATTGCAATCCGGCAATGAAAAAACCAATTGGAATGATCGCGTATACCCAATACACAGGGAACTGTAAGGCTGGACTTAACCGATTGATGTCTTTGAGCTCTTTAACGTAAAAGAACGCGTGGTAGGTGAGATAAAACATCAGCATTGCGGTTAATAATGCAATGATGGTTGTGAGAACTTTCTGAGCTTTAGTGCTCAATGAATCGTAGACCGCGGTCATACGAATATTTCGACCTTGGCGCACCGCGTAAGCGAAGCCAATAAAGGTGACAGAGACAATCAAAAACTGATTGAGTTCTTCTGAAAAA
This sequence comes from Vibrio sp. SG41-7, assembly GCF_014164465.1. NCBI lineage: Bacteria > Pseudomonadati > Pseudomonadota > Gammaproteobacteria > Vibrionales > Vibrionaceae > Vibrio > Vibrio sp. SG41-7. The sequence goes on from NZ_JACJFF010000130.1 coordinate 13,836, forward strand.
AACAGGCTTTTGTTAAAGGCGTAGCGACCAATCGCATTGGCCGTGGAATTGATCATCATCGCGAGAATGGCGGTCATGATTAAAAAGCGTTCTAGCTTTTCTGTCACGACGCTTATTTTATGTAGCAGTTCTTTCATAACAGGCAGTGCTCCATACTTCGTTCAGTGACAGGGGTCCATTGCCACAATTTGGAGAAGGTGGGGATAAGCTACCCGCTGCCAATAAACAGCGGATAACATTCATCCTAACAACGCTTTCTATTGCGTCGCTGAAGCAGCCTTCACTTCATCTAGGATTTCTTCGAGAATGGTTTTCGCACCCTCACGCGCTTCACTTTG
>NZ_JACJFF010000131.1:0-14095 GCF_014164465.1 Vibrio sp. SG41-7
GATAAAGCAGGATGAGAGTGACAAAGATAGCTTGGCTGCCAAACGTAGAAAGTCAGGTTGGTCTGGTGAATATCGCTCAAAAATAATCTTTGGCTAATATTTATTCAAAGTGGAATCCCGCCCTGACACAAAAGATGAGTGATATTCGATGCCTCCCCTCTCTTCTATCAAAAAGCGATTGAAGGTATAGCTCAAGGTGAATACCGAATATTGGTTTAAGGTTTGACCTCTAGATTACAACGGGTACTTAGCTAGCCATTTCGAAACACGAGCTTTATCACGACTTTCATAGGCTTGAATCGCGGGCAATAGCTCTAAGTTGAACTCTTTTTCGTTATCACTCTCTATTGCCGTGAGAAGCATCGTGTACCAAGCTGTCACTCCTCCGACAGGTGGTAACTTAAACTTTGGAAAACGAGGAACAACACTTGATCCATCTATCCATTCAATTGGTAATTCTGGGTTAAGTATTAATGCTCGTCCCAGACCAATTGAATCCACTGCGTTCAAGGATAAAGCACCAATTACTTGGTCATAGGTTTTAAAGCCACCTGTCACAACCAAAGGAATACTGGTTAATTTTCTGGCTTTTACTGCAAAGTCAACGAAGTACGGCCCGCTTGAAGCGCTATCAGAACTTGATTTCGCCCCTGGGAAATAGGAACCGCCACTTATCTCAATCAAATCGATTGAAGTTTGGTTCAGGATACCAATCACTTCTAAAGCCTCATCCTGAGTTAATCCACCTTCTAGTTGATCAGAAGAGTTCATCTTGATGCCGATTGGAAAAGTAGGCCCGACCGCACATCGGACTTTTTCAATTATCTCCATAACAATTTTGCTGCGTGCTTCTATTGAACCACCATATTGGTCTTGGCGATGATTGAATAACGGAGACAAAAACTGGCTAAGCAGAAAACCGTGTCCAGCGTGTATCTGAACACCTGTGAACCCTGCTTTTTTAGCTATCTTCGCAGCTTTAGCATATATATCTGGCAGCAAAGATATTTCTTGCTCTGACATACCCGCACATTCAAATTCACTGATTTTAATAGGTGATGGCCCTTTAGGGTCGCTAAGTGGTTTGTAAGCCAGCCCTCCCGCATGGCCTAGCTGAGGCCAAATGTGGGCGTTATTAATTGATGCGCGAGAGGTTAACATTTGTAAGTCTTTCAGATTGGAGTGCTCCGTTAACACCAAATTTCCTGGTTTTTCTGGAAATCTCGAATCGACTTGCACTTCACCAACGATAGATAACCCAATTCCGCCCTCAGCCCATCGTTCATAGAGTCGAGACTGAGTATGAGTCGGGTTTCCTTCACCGTCAGCGAGTGAGTCAGACATAGCTGACTTCATTAGACGGTTTTTTATGACGGCACCACAAGGAAGTTCTAGGGAGCGGTTAAGTAAGTTTGTAGGGCGTAATAGCTGAGTCATATCGTTCTCTCTGCGTACCAATATCTATGTACGATGTTAAGTAATAACGGTACAGACATTGTTGCCGTTTTTTACTAAACTAAAAAGATGGTAATCATTCAAATACTTTTAAATATTATTTAACAATGAACACATCAGATCTCAATCTATTCATTCGAATAGTAGAAACCGGGAGCATAACGGAAACCGCAAACCAACTGAGTCTCACCCCTCCGGCGGTTAGCTCTGCACTTAAAAGACTTGAAAAACAGTTGGATGTTCAGCTGCTCATCAGAACGACCAGACAATTGAGAATCACACCTCAAGGCGAGCAGTTTCTTTTTCATTGCCGCCAAGCGTTGGCGAGTTTGGAGCAAGGGCGCATAGCCGCACATCAGACGTTAGGAAAGGTCAGTGGTAATCTCAGGTTATCCGTTTCATCTGATTTGGGTCGCAATACCATAATCCACTGGATAGAAGAGCTACTGGACGAACACCCCTTATTGTCGATTGACCTGACGGTTGGTGATTCTATTTCAGATTTTTTCCTCGATCAGGTTGATATGGTCCTTCGTTACGGGAAGCCTGAAGACTCATCGATGGTTTCATTTCATATCGCGACCATGAACAGGATCACCTGCGCATCACCTGAATATATTTCTAAACACGGCAAGCCATCGCACCCTAGTGACTTAAAAGCGCATAACTGCTTATTGCACCGCCGAGTTGGTCGTTTATTTAATAGTTGGGAATACGCGGATCATACGGGTTCATACAAAGTCAAAGTGGATAGCAATCGAGTTAGTAATGATACCGACATAGTTCGCAGGTGGGCAGTCAGTGGCAAAGGTATAGCGTATCGCTCTCAGATAGATATCCATTCAGACCTTGAAAGTGGGCAACTTATACGCATTTTGTCAGAATTTGAATCGCCATCCGTTGAGTTGAATCTAATCTGTCCAAGCCGAGAACAAGTTAGCCCCGCGGTTATCGCTTTTCGGGAATTGCTCAGGAAGAAAATCGCTCAAATCGTTTTTTGACGGGCATATAGGGATTTTGAATCGTGGCTCAGAAGTGTCTGATTAACAGTTCTCGACTTACTCAGACAAAAAAGGATCGGTATCTCTACCAATCCTTTAGATTCATAAACAAGTGGAGTATTAGTGCTTGTACCTAAAGGTATTGCTGTCATCAACAATCTCGATTTTGACAGGTACAGTACCTTGCTTAACATTGCCGATTTTTGCAAATGCCTTGTGCGAGAGGTCAATAACTCGGCCTTTTACGTATGGGCCTCGGTCGTTAATTTTCACATCAACAGACTTGTTATTGTCTGTATTGGTCACTCTCACGATAGTCCCGAATGGCAAGGTTTTATGAGCCGCAGTATTCGCATTCATATTATACGTCTCACCACTTGCTGTGAGCCTTCCATGGAATTTATCGCCATACCAAGAAGCTTTACCAACAAGAGCATGTGACTTGGCATATTCCTTTGTTTTAGAACTGCCGACAGCCGACGTTGAGGTGCATCCGGCTAATATCATAAGGATAAGAGCGGTAAAGATAATATGTAATTTTTTCATGTAATTTGTATGCGCTAATCTCTGCATGTTTCTCTATTTTCGTTGTTGTTGGTTAGCAATATAATGCTGAGTATAGTCACTGCTCAGCCAAGGCTACCATTCGGTATGATGACGGAATGTTTTCATGAACGACACTTTCTTCCGTCATATTCATGAAAGGTTTTATCGTCAAAACGTCAACTTTAACAACGTCTTAAATTTGTACATTTCTCAATCACCCGCATATAGATAAGCTACTGTTCCAAAAAATCCAAACAAAAAAGGGATTGGTATCTCGACCAATCCTCTTTAGGGGTGATTCGGTTGTTAGTTTGTTGCAGATAGGGCAATGCTATCCAAACTTACTAACCTATGATTAATGCATCTTGTTGTTAACGGTTATTAGAGAACCACTTAGATAAGTTTTATTCGGTTGGGTCAACTCCATCATCAAATCTGCCAAATCTACAGGATCTACCCAAGTAGAGTGGTCAGCCTCAGGAAGTGCTTGTCGATTTACTTCAGTATCAACAATGGTCGGCAACACCGCATTCACTTGAACATTAGATGAAGCCGCCTCTGCAGCCAAACTTTCGACCAAAGCATTCAATGCTATTTTAGATGCCATGTAAGGTCCGAATCCTGCGGGTATGTTACGTGCTGTATCACGAGCGGAAACGAACATCATTGAACCTTTCCCTTGCGACTTCATTAATTTAAAAATTTCTCTTCCGAAGACAAACGCCGTCATAAAGTTCGCGTTCCATAAGTCAGACATTTTACTCACTTCCACATCAGTCCAATGACTCCAGATATAAATGCCAGAGCAATGAAAGTGAGCATCGATATGACCTAAGATTTTTGAAGCCTTAGCAGCAAGCGCTTGGCTTTGCACTTCATCCGTAAGGTCTCCAAGTAACACGGTCAGATGACCTGAATACTTATCTTCTAAGCTTTTTGCTCTTGCTTCATCTCCGATACGCCCAAAAGCGACGACACGGGTTCCGCTCGTAATGAGCTTCTCTATCAAATGTTGGGCTGTTACCGAAAAGCAGGCTGCGATAGTGGCTGTTTTAATTGCATTCATGAATATTGCTCGTTGTTGGTAATGATGTGGAGAATCATAAAGACAACAACCTAAGGTTTGAATCTGCCGAGAAGCAATTCAGTTTTGCTTTAAAAGCAATTAAGCTAACATTTAGTGACAGTTAAAGCATCAATGTCACCATACTGCGGCGCCAACCATCTTGTTTAGAAGGCTGCATTTTGAAAGAACTGAAACCGTCATTTAACGAGGAATACACATGAGCCTTTTCAATCGTCTTGCCTATTTCAACTGCGTGGTTGAACAAGGAAGTATCTCCAAAGCCAGTCGGATTTTTGATATTCAGCCCTCTTCTATCTCACGACAGCTCTCGGCGTTGGAAGAAGAACTCAATGTGCGACTGTTAGAGCGCTCGACACGCAACGTAGGGGTCACTGAAGCCGGTCAATTGTTCTATCAATATTCCAAGCGAATTACGGGCGAGTTTGATGAAGCGAAACGAGTCGTCAGCGCATTGCATCACTCGCCGAGAGGGAGCCTCAAAATAAGCACGACCGTTGCGTTTGGAGAAAGCAAAATCTTGCCCCTTGTTCCTATCTTTAGGGATGCCTTTCCCGAGGTCGATATTGAAATTGAAATCACTGAAAGAGTGGTCGATCTGATCGAAGAAAATGTGGATATCGCGATTCGCAGTGGCCGACTGCCTGATTCTAATTTGATCGCTAAGAAGCTCGTCCAAAACAACTTTATTCTATGCGCCAGCCCTAACTATGTAAGAAGAAAAAAAGCGCCTCAACATGTTGAAGATCTAGCAAAACATGACTGCTTGGTTTATGGCTACAAGGGGTGGCATGATTGGTTTGTATTGGATAGAAAACCGCAAAAAATCGACATCTCTTATTACATGGAAGTCGACTCTGTGAACGGGCAAAAGCAATTGATATTGAACGGCGGTGGTATTGCCCTGCTCCCACAATGGGCGATTGAAGAAGAACTTAAAATAGGTAAATTGGTGCAATTGCTTCCTGAGTTTACGTTTAGCCCATGTAACTATGAAACCAGCACATACGCAATCTATCAAAACCGCCAGCTAGTTCCGAGCAAGGTTCGAGTGTTTTTGGATTTCCTCACTGAGCATTTCGGAACTACTCTTTAGTTTTTGTATCTGGGTCAACGACTGAAGTGTTGACTAGATCTTGATAGGGAACACAAGACACCGTAATTTAACGACTTAGCGACGCTCTAGCATCACTAAGTCGTTCTTAACTCTAAAAACAATCATGCTTTACTGGTTTGTACCGAATTCGTCATCGATTTGGCTTTAGTTTCAGGCACCAAAGACATCAACCCGGTAATCAAAAGAGCAGCAACACCCGACATCGTTACTGGTGAGCCAAATATGCTTTGCACTAGCGTGGGGGCTTCTTTCAATAAATCCGGTACCAGCATTACCCCCAGTCCTAAACCTAATGAGATGGCAATCGTCATGATTCTGCGACGCTCCAGCTTCTCACTAGCGATAATCTTGATACCCGCCGCAGCAACCGTACCAAACATCACCAATGTCGCTCCGCCTAATACTGGCTTTGGAATCGTCATTAATACCGCGCCTAAGATGGGAAATAGACCTAATAGAAACAGAATTGCCGCAATGAAGTAGCCAATGTAACGACTCGCAATCCCAGTAAAATGGATCACGCCATTGTTCTGGCTGAAAGTCGTGTTCGGAAAAGTATTAAATACAGCGGCGATAAGCGAGTTCACACCGTCACCTAGCACGCCCGCCTTGAGTCGATTGATGTATTTTGGCCCCTTAACTGGCTGTCCTGAGAACATACTGTTGGCGGTAAGGTCGCCCGTCGTTTCAATAACAGTAATCAAGTAGATAAAAGCAATAGGGAGGAAGGCTTGCCAATCAAAAGCGAAACCATATTTAAATGGGACAGGGATACTCAATAGCGGTTGAGATGCAAAAGAAACCATTGGCGCTTTGCCCATCAGAATAGCAACGCCCCACCCTACAACCAATCCGACTAAAATCGACGACAGCCTTACCATGGTGTTGTTGCTTAGGTTAAGTGCCACTATGGTTCCGAGCACAATCGCACCCAACATCAAATTGCTTCCAGAACCAAAATCTTCTGCGCCAACACCACCAGCGATATCAGTGACGCCGACTTTAATCAAAGAGACACCAATCGTCGTGATAACGATGCCGGTCACAACGGGCGTGATCACTACTTTGAGTTTTTCGATAAAGCGCGATAGGACGATTTCGACAAATGCACCAAAGAAGCAGACACCAAAAATGGTGGCGAGCATTTCATCCGGCCCACCTCCATTTGCTTTAACAAGAAAACCCGCACCTAACACAGAACCTAAGAACGCAAAGCTGGTCCCTTGGACACAGATCATCCCTGCGCCAACTGGCCCTATTTTTCTAGCTTGTATAAAAGTTCCAACCCCAGACACCATCAGTGCCATGCTGATCAAATAAGGGATGTGTTCACCCAACCCTAAAACACCGCCAATAATGAGTGTGGGTGTGATAATGCCAACAAAGCTGGCTAATACATGCTGCAGCGCCGCGTAACTGGCTGCTTTGACTGATGGTCGATCGTCTAATCCGTAGATCAATTCACTGTTCTGTTCCATGTGACTTCCTTTATGTATTTTTTATTGTATACAATTTACATAAAGGCAATAGAGCAACATATATGCCAATGGTTTAACATCATATTTATCAACCAGTTAAGTTTTCAATCAGTCCAACGTTGCACTATAGAGCAACAATGTCGGCTTGTTTTAGTGCAACCGATAGTTTATCCGATGTTCCTAAATTAAGCCCTACAGACACAAAAAAAGGATTGGTATCGCTACCAATTCTCTTTAGGGGGTGTTTCGGTTTTTCTACCTATGGAAGGCAGTAACGCTATTACTCGTAATCAGTCGCGTACGTGTCTTCATACGTATGTGAGTAAAATTCGAATAGGTTACCAAACGGGTCTTCTAGGTAAACCATTTGCGCTTGTTTTAGTTCGTCTTCTGGGTGGTAACGCATGATGTCCATACGAACCTTACCGCCATACTCTTCAACACGCTTAATAGCTGAATGAAACTGCTCTTTTGGAAGTTGCAGACAGAAGTGGAAGATGCCTAGGCGAGAGAAATCAACTTCGTGACGCTCTTGGCGTTCTTTCATTTCGAACAACTCAACACCGATACCATCAGAAGTTACTAGGTGTGCAATGTTGAAGCCTTTAAAGCCTTCACCGAACACAGCGATACACATACGGCCGATTGCTGATTCGCGCTCTTCCATTACTTTGGTGTTGTTCATTACGATTCTTAGACCCAGCGCTTTCGTGTAAAACTCAACTGCTTTGTCCATATCGCCAACCATGATGCCTACGTGATTCATTTTCATAACTTGCTCCAAATTCGTTTTTAATTCTGTGCGTTTCGAAGACTGGCTTCGATGTTTCGTTTCGATGGAGAGAGTATATGGAGATGTGACGATTAACTTAAATTATCATAAATTATATTAATGATAATTTTTTGTTATTGCTTATATTGAGGACAGTGCATGCTGTACTTAAAATGCTGAGTGAACTCATAACCACTTTTAGACATCACTAACAGAAAGGTCGTGTAGTACATATAGCTATTTCTATTTACGATATAACTATATGAATAAAGTTAGCTTTTAAATACTCCAAGAATAGCGATAGTCTATACGGGACGTGTTTGCGAGTTGGGTACATCCCATAAATATTCACGATTGGAAATTCAGCTACGTTTTTAATTTTAACTAAGCTACCGCTGTTAACGTATTTATTAACAAATATGCTAGGGATCATTGCTATACCCATCCCATCCACTGCCGCTTGTATTAAGGTATTGCTATCTGAAATTACAGCGACCCACGGCTGCCGATATGAAAGGCTTTTTCCATCGACAGTTAGCATCCAGTAGTCGCCATCTCTCGAATTTCCCATATGTAAGCAATCATGATTTTTTAAGTCGGTATAATCGGAAGGTGCTTGATACTCGCTTATGTATGAAGGTGACGCATACAAGCCAAGTTCTGACTCTCCGAGTTTGGTCGCAACATAAGACGAATCTTGTAACTCGAATGAGAACCTGATGCTGAGATCGATCTCTTCCTCGATTAGGTTGAGGTGGCTATTAGATAAAGCAAGGTCAAAACGAATCCCTGTGTATTCTTTGCGAAATTCTTTAATCACCGTCATTAAATAAGGCCCCATCGCATCGGGAGCAGACAACCGGATTAAGCCCTCAGGATTGTTCTGATGAGCAGTTGTCAGCGAACCTTCTAATTGTTCAATATCACTCAATACCGCTTGCGCGCCTTCATAATAAGCTTTTCCCCCTGGAGTAAGATGCATACTGCGCGTTGTACGATTCAGCAATACAAACCCTAGAGAATCTTCCATTGCTGCAATGTGCCTGCCGACAATAGCAGGGGTAATACCTAACGCTTTCGCTGCTCTAGAAAAGCTGCCTTTATCGACAACAGTACAAAATAGCTGCATATTCCGATACTTATCCATTTGATACCTATTGTATTAAGTGAAGTTACTTTTTGGCGTATTGTTCTATTTGTTAATGTTAATTATCTTTCATTAAATATCAATAGTGAAAATAGGAATCAACAATGTCACTTAATTCAAAAATAGCCACTTTGGCTCTAGCTCTTGGAATGGTCTCTGGTGCCAGCGCCGCCGATGGTTTTGATCCTTCTAAGCCAGTAATGAAAGAACTAAAAGACGGTATCTATCAGTATTCTCAGTTTTTTTATAACAGTCTGGTTGTTATTACCGACGAGGGTGTGATTGTTACCGATCCTTCTGGCGATGTTCGTTCTGCACAAATGATGAAGGAGATCCGTAAAGTAACAGAGAAGCCTGTCAAAAAAGTGATTTACTCCCATGATCACTTTGACCACTCTCGCGGCGGTAAGATATTCAAAGAACAAGGTGCCGAATTTATCGCGCAGGAATACTGTACCGATTTGCTTTCACGAGATCTGGAAGACAAAGTAGCCTACCCAACAACAACCTACAAAGACCAGATGACAGTTTCTCTTGGTGGCAAAAATGTCGATCTGCATTACTACGGCAAGAATGATGGTAACTGTATGAGTATTGTTCACATGCCGGAAGATAAAGTACTTGTTGCAGTAGATTGGCATTTACCACAGTACTTAGTCAGCGGAGGACGCTTAATTGAACAGGACTATGTTGCTACATTGAACACGATAAAGCGCGTACGTAAAGAACTAGAGTTTGACACTATCATAAATGGTCACACTCCAGTCGACTCGCCAGAGCTACTAAAAGAAAGTGAAGAAGTCGTTCAGGCTCTGTTTGATGCAGTATGGAAAGGTTTGCAAGAAGGAAAGTCTGTAGATGAACTAAAAGAGTCGATAAAGCTACCAAAATTCAGCCACTGGAAAGACTATAAAGAGCATTTTCCTGCTCATGTAGAGCGCATGGCTTATTCGATTTGGCACGGTAATTAATAGGAGCTTTATGATGAAGCTGCATGTATTTGATAGCTGCCCATTTTGTGTTCGTGTTAAGACCGTTGTTGGGCTTAAAAATATTGATTGTGCAATCAGCCCTATGACTTTGGGGCAATTGCCAGAATCGTTAGAGGGGAAACTAGAGAGGTTGACTGTCCCTGTGCTTGAACAGCGACAGCATGATGGTAAGCATACGGTGATGGTTGAGAGCCTCGACATTATCCGCTACTTAGATCAACAAGATGAACCCATGTTCACCCGTTACGAAGTATCAGAAGCCTTGAACAACCTTCTAAAGCGGCTTTATCCGATCTCTGCACAGCTTTTGTATCCTCGCATGCCACGACTTAATCTCCCTGAGCTGTCAACGCCAGATGCTCTCTGTCTATTTGTTGAGTCACGCAAAGGCGCATTAAGCCAATCCCTTGAGCAGGCGTTGGTGAGAACAGAAGAGTACCTTCCGGAGCTTAAACGAATCTTGGAAGAGCTGGATTCCTTGCTTGATATTGATGTTCTTGTATCTGGTGAGCGCAAAGTTGAACATTGACGACATAGCCGCGTTTTCTGAGCTACGAAACCACACAATGGTCGCTGAACTAGAAATGAGTGAGCGCATGATGAGCTTTGTTAGTTTCATCGCATCACGTTCTGGTATGTCGCTATATCCGCCAATAAGTCAGTAAAGGGGTTTAAGATGGCAGGTAACAAATTTCTTCCACTACTGGTTATTTTTTCCCTCATACCTTTGGGGCCACTGGCTATTGATATCTACTTGCCATCTTTTCCGCAGATGATCGAGGCTTTCGCTGTCTCTGACAGCGAAATAAGACAGACTATTTCGATTTACGTTCTGGCTTTGGGTGTGAGTCAATTAATTGCGGGCCCAGTTTCTGATCGCAAGGGGCGTAAGTTCTCTGCCATGCTTGGGCTGTTCATGTATGCAGCAGGTAGCTTGTTGGTTGTGGCATCTTCGTCTTTAGAGATGCTATACGCAGCGCGAGCTCTGCAAGGCGTAGGCGCTTCATTCACTATGATCACCGCCATGGCTTGGGTTCGAGACAACTACGAAGGTGACGTTGCGGGTAAGTGGTTAAGCTATATGGGCGGCGTTACCAGTGCAGTACCAACCATTGCGCCGCTGATTGGTAGTGGGTTGGCTCTCTTATGGGGGTGGACAGGTGGCTTCTACCTCATGGCTGGTTTAGCTCTCTTGCTATTTGTTATATCAGCGGTAGCACTTCAGTCTAAGAAGAGTGTTAAGACCACGGTTGATGTAAAGAACACACAGGCACTTAAATGTAACGTGCGAGATATCTTAAGTAATCGTACATTTTTGGTGTATTCACTGACGAACATGCTCAGCTTTGGTGCTCTGCTAACTTACATTTCCGTTGCTCCAATTGTTGCAATCAGCGAAGGCGATTTTTCTCAAGTGCAGTTCTCACTTATGTTTGGAGTTATAGGAGGTTTTCAAATACTTGCTAGCCTTATAGCGCCCAGATTGATTAAGTCGTTTGGCCGTAGGAATACTGTGCGACTTGGTGCCACTGTTATCACCGTCGGAGGAATGGGGTTATTGTTTATAGGCTTTGATGCTACTTATTTATTCTTTGCTTTATCTGCACTGGGAGCGGCTGGCTTTAGCCTTTTATCTGGCTCTGCTACATCTCTTGCACTTGAACCTTTTAAGTATTGTGCTGGCTTGGCGACATCTATTGATGGCTTTTTCAGAATGATAGGAGGCGCACTGCTTGTCGCTACGTCCGGCCTCTTGGGAGTTAGCAGTATTTCTACACTGGCGGTAGTCATGCTGCTTTCACTACTGCCTGTTTTATTAATCACATTAGACAATCGAATGTTAAGTTCACCTAAAAGAGACTTAGGTTAGTCAGTAAGAAGTAATTAGAAGCAAAAAAGGATTGGTATCTCTACCAATCCTTTTTATGGATAGCCTTCCTATTTCGAAGATAGGATTCGCCTATTGAATCTATAGAAATGTCCGATTTCACTAATTTCCGGTGCGAATGCAATATAGCTCCATCGACGCGGGATAGCGTTAAACACTACAAATTAGAAAGAGAGTCGAATCATGATCAACACAGAAATTAAACCATTCAACGCGACAGCATTCAAAAACGGCGAATTCGTAGAAATCACTGAGCAAGACGTTAAAGGCAAGTGGGCTGTATTCTTCTTCTACCCAGCAGACTTCACATTTGTATGTCCAACTGAGCTAGTTGACCTACAAGACAAATACGCAGAGCTTCAATCTCGCGGCGTAGAAGTTTACTCAGTATCAACTGACACGCACTTCTCTCACAAAGCATGGCACGATACTTCTGACAAAATCGGCACTATCGAATACTTCATGGTAGGCGACCAAACAGGCAACATCACAAATAACTTCAACGTTATGCGTGAAGGTCAAGGCCTTGCAGACCGTGCAACTTTCCTAATCGACCCTGAAGGCGTTATCCAAGCAATGGAAATCACTGCTGAAGGTATCGGTCGTGACGCTGAAGACCTACTACGCAAGGTTAAAGCTGCACAATACGTAGCCGCTCACCCAGGTGAAGTTTGCCCCGCTAAATGGAAAGAAGGCGAAGAGACTCTAGCGCCATCTCTAGACCTAGTAGGCAAGATTTAATCTAAGCCCAGCTAAACAAGAACTGCTAAGAAAGAACAAGTAAAGCAGAACAGTTCTACAGTTCTACAGGCGCGCTTCGGCCCCCCTCCTAAAGGGCAGTTGCGCGCCACCCTTTCAAAACATCAACACCACAATATTTGCCGACTTGCGCCCCCTTTTTATTTTCCTTTTTCAGCAAGAAGGTATTGGTCAATACCAAGACACAGAATTTAAGAGCAGGCACGATTATGTTAGATCAAGCAATGAAGCAGCAGCTAAAAGCATACCTAGAAAACCTAAAAACCAATGTTCAGTTAGTCCTTAGTCTAGATGACAGCGACACCGCGAACAAACTTCAAGATCTGGCGAATGACATCGCGTCTTTAACCGACAAAATTGAAGTAATTCGAGATGATAACGCAAGTGCTCGCCGCCCTATCATGCAGGTAGTGAACCAAGAGAAAGGCACTGCGATCGGTTTTGCCGGTTTGCCAATGGGCCACGAGTTCACATCACTGGTTCTAGCACTGCTTCATAGTGGTGGTCATCCTATCAAGCTTGAAGCTGACGTAATTGAGCAAATTAAAGAACTCGATCAAGAGCTCAATGTAGAGATTTTCATCTCGCTCTCATGCCAAAACTGCCCAGAAATGGTTCAGGCATTCAACATGATGTCGGCGATTAACCCTCTGGTTAAGACAACCATGATCGACGGCGCAGCATTCCAAGACGAAGTGAAGTCTCGCGACATCATGGCAGTGCCAAGTGTGTTCGTTAATGGTGAGCTATTTGGTCAAGGACGTATGTCACTGGCAGAGATCCTTAACAAAGTTGATTCAGGCGCTGCAGAAAAGAAAGCAGCTAACCTAAACGAACAAGCACCGTTTGATGTATTGGTTGTCGGCGGTGGCCCAGCAGGTTCTTCAGCCGCTATCTATGCTGCACGTAAAGGCATTCGCACTGGTGTGGTTGCTGACCGATTCGGTGGCCAAGTCATGGACACGATGGCGATTGAGAACTTTATCTCCGTGAAAGCGACGACAGGTCCTAAGCTAGTAGCTAGCCTTGAAGAGCACGTAAAAGAGTACGGTGTTGAGATAATGACTGAGCAGCGCGCTGCGAACATCATCGCAGCCGAAGACACAGAAGACGGTTACATCCACGTTGAGCTAGAGAGCGGCGCAACATTACGATCTCGCACGGTTATCACAAGTACTGGTGCTCGCTGGCGTGAAATGAACGTTCCGGGTGAGCAAGACTACCGCAACAAAGGCGTCGCTTACTGCCCACACTGTGACGGCCCTTTATTCAAAGGTAAGAAAACAGCGGTTATTGGTGGTGGTAACTCAGGCATTGAAGCGGCAATTGATTTAGCGGGGATCGTTGAACACGTAACCGTACTTGAATTTGCAGACACACTACGTGCAGACCAAGTGCTTATCGACAAAGCGAACGCAACGCCAAACATCAAAATCATCAAGATGGCGCAAACAACGCAAGTGATTGGTGATGGCAACCGTGTAACCGGTCTGGAATACAAAGACCGCAATACGGATGAACTTAAACAGATCGAACTCGCGGGTATCTTTGTTCAAATCGGCCTAATGCCAAACAGCGAATGGTTGAAGGGTTCGAAAGTTGAGCTTTCACCACGCGGTGAAATTGAAATCAACGCTCATGGCGCTACATCAATGAAAGGTGTGTTCGCAGCGGGTGACGTAACAACCGTACCTTACAAACAGATCATCATTGCGATGGGTGAAGGTGCAAAAGCAAGCTTAGGTGCATTTGACCACCTAATCCGTAACTCAGCTCCAGTTAAAGAGGCTGAAACGGCTTAAGCTTTAAACCTAAAACTTAAAACTTAAAACTTAAAACTTAAAACTTAAAAGCTT